>NZ_BAAFGR010000014.1:0-74869 GCF_041154655.1 Nocardia sp. JMUB6875 | reverse complement strand
AGCTTTCCGGTGTATGTCAAACCCAGGTAAGGTTCTTCGCGTTGCATCGAATTAATCCACATGCTCCGCCGCTTGTGCGGGCCCCCGTCAATTCCTTTGAGTTTTAGCCTTGCGGCCGTACTCCCCAGGCGGGGTACTTAATGCGTTAGCTACGGCACGGATCCCGTGGAAGGAAACCCACACCTAGTACCCACCGTTTACGGCGTGGACTACCAGGGTATCTAATCCTGTTCGCTACCCACGCTTTCGCTTCTCAGCGTCAGTTACTTCCCAGAGACCCGCCTTCGCCACCGGTGTTCCTCCTGATATCTGCGCATTTCACCGCTACACCAGGAATTCCAGTCTCCCCTGAAGTACTCTAGTCTGCCCGTATCGACTGCAGGTCCACGGTTGAGCCGTGAATTTTCACAATCGACGTGACAGACCGCCTACAAGCTCTTTACGCCCAGTAATTCCGGACAACGCTCGCACCCTACGTATTACCGCGGCTGCTGGCACGTAGTTAGCCGGTGCTTCTTCTACAGGTACCGTCACTTGCGCTTCGTCCCTGTCGAAAGAGGTTTACAACCCGAAGGCCGTCATCCCTCACGCGGCGTCGCTGCATCAGGCTTTCGCCCATTGTGCAATATTCCCCACTGCTGCCTCCCGTAGGAGTCTGGGCCGTGTCTCAGTCCCAGTGTGGCCGGTCGCCCTCTCAGGCCGGCTACCCGTCGTCGCCTTGGTGAGCCGTTACCTCACCAACAAGCTGATAGGCCGCGGGCCCATCTCGCACCAGTAAACCTTTCCAACAACCTCCATGCGAAGGCTGCTCATATCCGGTATTAGACCCAGTTTCCCAGGCTTATCCCAGAGTGCGAGGCAGATCACCCACGTGTTACTCACCCGTTCGCCGCTCGTGTACCCCGAAGGGCCTTACCGCTCGACTTGCATGTGTTAAGCACGCCGCCAGCGTTCGTCCTGAGCCAGGATCAAACTCTCCGTTGAAGACTCTCAATCACATCCTTACGGATGAAATCGGAAGAATTAACCAGAGTCCGAAAACCTTGGCAAGAAAACGCCAGCTCGGAAATTAAGCTGACTTAAATTGTCCAACCACCCCCACGGGGGTGAGAATGATTGGAACCAAATAAAATATTTGGCACTGACATTCATCGACACACTATTGAGTTCTCAAAGAACACACGCACAAACGATCTCCCGGGCTCTATGTCCCGCTCGATCGTGAGGCAACTTTTCAAGCTTAGCCCCATCCGCACAGCAGAACCAAATCGGCTGGTTGGCTGGGAGCTAGTGTGATCATCAGGCGAAGCTCGTCTCACCGGAGTCGGTGTCCGTGTCGCTCTGACCTGGAATAAGTTACGTGTTGGTTGTTCGCATGTCAAATCGCCTGTTCAGGACGGGTTTTCGCGAACACGTCCCGACACCCGCCGTTCAGTCTGCGGTTCCGACCCGTTCGATCTCGGCCCCGAGCCCGCGCAGGTTCTCCACGAAATCCGGGTAGCCACGGTCGATGTGGAAGACATCGTGGACTTCGGTGACGCCGTCGGCGACCAGACCCGCGAGCACCAGTCCCGCGCCGGCGCGAATGTCGGAGGACCACACCGGCGCCGAGGACAGTCGCGGAATCCCGCGCACCACAGCGTGATGACCGTCGGTCCGGGCATCGGCGCCGAGGCGGATCATCTCTTCGACGAAGCGGAAGCGCGCTTCGAAAATGTTCTCGGTGATCATCGAGGTGCCGTCGGCGATCGCGGCCAGGCCGATGGCCATGGGCTGCAGGTCGGTGGGGAAACCCGGGAACGGCAGGGTCGAGAAGTTCACGGCGCGAGGGCGTTCCGCCTGCACCACGCGAAAACCGTCCGGTTCGAACGAGATTCGGGCGCCGGCGGAACGCAGCTTGTCCAGCACCAGCGAGAGGTGCTTGGGGTTGATGCCCGTGACCCGCACGTCACCGGTGGTCATGGCGGCGGCGATACCCCAGGTGGCGGCGACGATGCGGTCACCGATCACCCGGTGGGTGGTCGGGGCCAGCTTGTCCACGCCCTCGATGGTGAGTACGGAGGTGCCCGCGCCGGAGATCTTCGCGCCCATCCGCGCCAGCATGTTGCAGAGATCCACGATCTCCGGCTCGCGCGCGGCATTGTCGATGACCGTCTCGCCGTCGGCGAGCACCGCGGCCATCAGGATGTTCTCGGTCGCGCCCACCGACGGGAAGTCCAGGCGAATCCGCGCGCCCTGCAATTCCTCGGCGCGCGCCACCAGGCAACCGTGCTCGATCTCCGAGGTCGCGCCGAGCAGCCGCAGACCCTGCTGATGCATGTCCAGCGGGCGCGAGCCGATGGCGTCACCGCCGGGCAGCGCGACGACCGCGCGCTTGCAGCGCGCCATGAGCGGCCCCAGTACGCAGACCGAGGCGCGGAACTGGGTGACGGCCGGGAAGTCCGCGTGGTACTTCGGTTCCGCGGGGGTGGCGATGGCGACCGTGCCGCCGTCGATCGACACGTCACAGCCGAGGCCCCGCAGGACCTCGGCCATCAGCGGCACATCCAGGATGTCCGGGCAGTTCGTGATGGTGGTCGTACCCTCGGCCAGCAGCGCGGCGGCCATCAGCTTGAGGACGCTGTTCTTCGCGCCGCCCACCGCGACCTCACCGACGAGCCTGCTGCCCCCGGTCACCAGAAACCGTTCACTCACGGGGGTCAGCCTAGTGGTCCGTTCCCGTGCTCGCGGCGTCTCCGCCCGGCCGCCAAAGTATGTCGCCGTCGGGATTGGCGACGCGGCTCAGGATGAACAGCAGGTCGGACAGCCGGTTCAGGTATTTGGCGGGCAGCGCGCTGGTGTCGTCCGGGTGTGCGTCGACCGCGGCCCAGGCGGATCGCTCGGCGCGTCGCGCGACGGTGCGGGCGGTGTGCAGCAGTGCGGCGAGGGGGGTGCCGCCGGGCAGGATGAACGAATTCAACGGTGCCAGAGGCTCATTGAACTCGTCGCACCACTTCTCGAGGCGGTCGATGTAGTCCTGGGTGATGCGCAGCGGCGGGTACTTGGGCTCGGCCACGACCGGTGTCGAGAGGTCCGCGCCCGCATCGAAGAGATCGTTCTGTATGGAACGCAGCACACCGAGCATTCGCTCGTCGGGCTGCCCGAGCGCGATGGCCACACCCAGAGCCGCATTGGTTTCGTCACAGTCGGCATAGGCGATCAGCCGCGGATCCGTCTTGGCCACACGGGAGAAATCGCTCAAACCGGTCGTGCCGTCATCGCCGGTCCGCGTATAGATCCGAGTCAGGTGAACGCTCACGCAGTCACAGTAACCGGCTACGGCCGGACTAACCGGCGCGGCGGCGGCGGATGCGCTCGGAGGGGCGGGATTCCACCCAGGACAGGAAGGCCGCCATGGCGCCGCGGTCCAGCGCCAGCTCGTAATTGCCGTCGCCGTCGGAGCACATGACGATGACCTCGTCGGTCATGATGTCGTACTCGTCACCCTGCGGGGAACGGCGCGGGCCGATCTCGATGGCGAGCCGGCGCATGGAGGAATCCGGGCCGAGTTTCAGACTGGAGAGTTTGTAGAAGAGGAGGGTGTCCTCGTCGTAGCGGATCAGGCCGTGCCGCCAGCCGCCGCCGTGCCCGCGCGCGGGCAATACCCGCAGCAACGCGGCGGTGCCGCCGCGGCGCAACATGATCAGCCGATAGGTCGAGGCCAGGGCCAGGCCGACAAGCAGCAACACCAGAATGATCAGAAGCCACATCCCGGTCTGCAATGCCGCTCCGTCCCTTCACATCCGCGTTGCTGTCGTGCACCGACCGGCCAGAGGCCGGGCCCCGCTTTCGGTCGATACTAGCGACCGCGGAAAGGCGAAGTCCGGCCATCCACCGAATGTGACGTATGCGCTGTTCAGCGCGGTGCAGAAGATATATCAGCCCATCGAGAACGGCTGGCCGTAAAGCACGAGGTTGCCGATGAAGTTCGGGGTGTCCACCTCGGCCGCCACGAATGAGCGCGCCTGGGCGTAACCGCCACAGCCATCCACGGCGAAGGTCTCATCCGTCCAGCTGACGCTGGTGTGCGGACCGGAAACCTTGTTGTAGCGCTTGTGCGATTCCATGCCGTAGTCATCCGGCTTCTCGAGATCGAGCATCAGCAGTGCCTTGGCCTGGCCCGGTCCGAGAGTGATGCCGGTACCCAGGGTTTCGCTGGGCACCCCCGGGGTGATGCCACTGCTGTTGATCGTGCCTTGTTCGCTCGCGCTGTCATTTGTGGAGAAGGAACCGATATCCACCTGGCAGCCGACGATATAGCCGGGACTGATCTTGATCTGGATCCGATCGCTCCCGGCGCTCGGGCCGTCGAGGTCCACACTGGCCACCGCGGTGGTCCAGACATTGCGGTGCATCGGGGTATCGCCCATCGAGCCGCTGATCTTGGCGGACTCACCGGTGATCCGGACGGTCATGGTGGTGCCATCGGCGAGCGTGCGGGTGATCGAACCACCCGGCAACGGAATGAACGTATCGGCTTCCGCCGGACCCGCCGGACCGAAACCGAACGCCACCGCCGCGGCCAGCGCCACGCCGAAGACCTTGCCACCCCGAACGCGAATTATCTTGCCGTACATGCGATCCCTTCCGTGGGGAGTGGTCTCGTCAGCCGATGCTGAACGGCTGGCCGTAGAGAGAGACCTTGTGGTAATCCGTGCCGATGATCTCGACCACGGACACCTGCCGGGCCTGCGCGTAACCACCGCAGCCCTGAATCTCCATTGGAATGTCCTGGTAGTTGATGGTGTAGGTGCCGCTCTTGACCAACTCGATGTTGTTGATGGCGACCCAAACCACCTGGCCCGGCGAGATAGGGAAGCTGAAACCGCCGGAGAGGGTCGGCGTCAGGCTGAGCGCGAACGAGGAGTTCGCGCTGAGCTGCCCGAGGTTCACCTGACAGCCGATGATGTATCCGCTGGTGAGGTTCGAGGACCCGTGCGTACCCGAATTGTTGGTGCCGGGATAGTTCTTCGGCCCGTTGTTAGGGCCGACGTCCCCGTCCGGTGTCTCCACTTCCGCGGTGACATTGCCCGACACCCACGAGGTGCGCCCTGCCCCGTTGGCGGCCAGTGACGGCGAAATGATCGCGCGCTCACCGATACTGGTGATTTTCACGCCCGGGCCCTCGATGTGCCCGTCGGGGAGCGGCACGGTGACATCCGCGTTCGCCGCACCCGGTGAGAAGAATCCGAGGGCGACCGCGACCACCGCGACTGCCACCCCCCACTTGCCAATACGAAGCCCGTTCATCAACCCCTCGCTCATCAGTGGAGAAAAAAGCTGAAAACGCTGGAATAGCCGAGGCTTTGCCAGGTGCTTCAGATCACACCCGTAGACCGGCGACAGCATTCAACCACATGTCCATCCCGAAACCCACTCAGTGGGATCGGACATGGCCGAAAGTTAGAACACGTTCTTATGCTCCGGACAATTCGGAAGTGTTGGAGGAGATTCCGTGGAAATTACCGCCGCCGTCGCCCGCGGAGGGGACAAGCCGTTCTCGATGGAAACCCTCGATCTCGAGGAGCCACGCGCGGGTGAGGTGCTGGTACGCATCGTCGCGAGCGGCGTGTGCCACACCGACCTGGTCACCAAGGGCCTGTTCCCGCCCGAGTTGCCGATCGTGCTCGGACATGAGGGCGCGGGCATTGTCGAGCAGGTTGGCTCGGAGGTAACCGGAATCGCCGTCGGCGATCACGTGCTGCTGACTTATGCCAGTTGCGGCACCTGTTCGCGTTGCGTCAACGGACTTCCGCCGTATTGCGAGAATTTCGTCATTCTCAACACCTCGGGCGGACGCTCGGATTTCACGTCGCCGCTGAGCAACAATGGCGAGAAGGTGATGGGCGCGTTCTTCGGACAGTCTAGTTTCGCCACTCACGCGCTGGTTCCGGCGCGCAGCGTCGTGGTGGTCGGCAAAGAGATCGACCTGGTCGCCACCGCGCCCTTCGGCTGCGGCGTGCAGACCGGTGCGGGCGCGGTCGCCAATGTGATGAAGCCGGGGCCGGACGATTCCATCGCCATCTTCGGCGTCGGCGGCGTGGGCATGGCCGCGCTCATGGCGGCCCGGGCCATCGGCGCGGGAACCATTGTGGCCATTGACCTTTCCGCGGAGCGCCTGGCGGTGGCGAAGGAACTCGGCGCGGACGTCCTCATCGACGGCGCGGCCGAGGACGTGGTGGCGCAGATCATCGCGGCGACGAACGGCGGCGCGAACTTCGCCCTCGACACCACGGCGGTCAATGCCGTCATCGCCAAGGGGCTGGAAGCCTTGGCCCCCATGGGAACCCTGGTGCTGGTCGGGCTCGGCGAGGCCAGCATGGATCTCGAGATCGGCCATCTCACGGGCAACGGCAAAGCCGTACGGGGTTGTATCGAAGGCAGCGGTGATCCGCAGCAGTTCATTCCGCAGCTGTTGAAATGGCATGCGGAGGGCAAATTCCCGATCGAGAAGATCAGCAAGACCTACGAATTCACGGAAATCGACGCCGCGCTGGCCGACGCCCACCACGGGACGACGATCAAGCCGATCCTCACCTTCTGACACGAAAAGAACGGCGGCCCCGGGGTTTTCCCCGGGGCCGCCGCCCTTTGTGCTTCTGCGTCGAGCAGGCTACGCGTGCGCGGCCTTCTCGAGGGCACGCAGCTGACCCTGTGCCTTGGTCAGCGCGGCCGGGCTCGCATCCGGATCGGCGACGACGGCCTTGGCGGCCGCCTCATCGATATCGAAGGCGAATTCGGCGGATTCGGCCAGCACGCGCACCGAGGTGGCGGTGACCGAGAAGAAACCGCCGTGCACGGCCGCGACGATGCGCTCGTCATCGTCGGACACGATGGTCACGGTGCCGCCCTCGACCAGCTGGCCGAGCAGGGGCTCGTGACCGGCCAGGATGCCGATCTCACCCTCGGTGGTCTGGGCCGAGACGAAGGACGCCCGGCCCGACCACACCAGTCGCTCGACGGCGACCAGATCAACGGACATATCAGCCATGGGTGACTACTTCCCGGCGATCTTCTTCGCGGCCGCCTCGACGTCGTCCAGGCCACCGCAGGAGTTGAACGCCTGCTCCGGCAGGTGGTCGAACTCGCCCTTGCAGACGCGGTCGAAGTCGTCGATGGTCTGCTCCAGCGGCACAACGGAACCCGGCTGACCGGTGAACTTCTCGGCCACGATGAAGTTCTGGCCGAGGAACTTCTCCAGACGACGGGCGCGGCCGACGAGGACCTTGTCCTCTTCGGAGAGCTCGTCCATGCCGAGGATGGCGATGATGTCCTGGAGTTCCTTGTACTTCTGCAGGATTCGCTTGACCTCGTTGGCCACCCGGAAGTGCCGCTCGCCGACGATCGAGGCCTCGAGGATGCGCGAGGTCGAGGACAGCGGGTCGACGGCCGGGTAGATGCCCTTCTGCGAAATCGGACGCGAAAGCTCGGTGGTGGCGTCCAGGTGCGCGAAGGTGGTGGCCGGCGCGGGGTCGGTGTAGTCGTCCGCGGGGACGTAGATCGCCTGCATGGAGGTGATCGAACGGCCACGGGTCGAGGTGATGCGCTCCTGCAGCTGACCCATCTCGTCGGCCAGGGTCGGCTGGTAACCGACGGCGGAGGGCATACGACCCAGCAGGGTCGAGACCTCGGAACCGGCCTGGGTGAAACGGAAGATGTTGTCGATGAACAGCAGCACGTCCTGGTTCTGGACGTCGCGGAAGTACTCGGCCATGGTCAGGGCCGAGAGGGCGACGCGCATACGCGTGCCCGGCGGCTCGTCCATCTGGCCGAAGACGAGGGCGGTGTCCTGGAGGACGCCCATCTCTTCCATTTCCAGGTGGAGGTCGGTGCCCTCACGGGTGCGCTCACCGACGCCCGCGAACACGGAGGTGCCGGAGAACTCACGCGCGATACGGGTGATCATCTCCTGGATCAGAACGGTCTTGCCGACACCGGCGCCACCGAACAGACCGATCTTGCCGCCCTTGACGTACGGGGTCAGCAGGTCGATGACCTTGATACCGGTCTCGAGGATCTCGGTCTTGCCCTCGAGCTGGTCGAAGGCGGGCGGCTGGCGGTGGATGCCCCACTGCTCGCCGTCGCGGCCCAGGCCCGGGGTGTCGAGGCAGTCGCCGAGGGCGTTGAACACGTGGCCCTTGACGATGTCACCGACGGGCACCGAGATCGGCTTGCCGGTGTCGCGCACCTCGGCGCCACGGATCAGACCGTCGGTCGGCTGCATCGAGATGGTGCGAACGATGTTGTCGCCCAGGTGCTGCGCGACCTCGAGGGTCAGGGTCTTGGCCACGGACGCGAGCGCGATGTCCACGTTCAGGGCGTTGTACAGATCAGGGATCGAACCGCGCGGGAACTCGACGTCCACGACGGGTCCGATGACGCGGGCGACACGGCCAGTGCCGACCCGAGTTTCAGTAGCTGCGGTCATTGGTTCTCTTCCTGGGCCTTAGTCGCGGTCCGAGCTCGCCGCCAGCGCGTTGGCGCCACCGACGATTTCCGTGATTTCCTGCGTAATCTGCGCCTGGCGCAACGAGTTCGCGGTCCGGGTCAGCGAATTGACCAGGTCCGTGGCGTTATCCGTCGCGGCCTTCATGGCGGTGCGGCGCGCAGCCGACTCCGATGCCGCCGCCTCGAGCAGCGACGAGTAGATCCGAGTGTTGATGTACTTCGGAAGCAGCGCGCCCAGCAGGCGATCCGCGTCCGGCTCGAACTCGTACTGGGGCGACAGCGTGGCCGACTCGGAGTCGGTGAAGCTGTCCGGACCCATGTCGAAGTTCTCGTCCACGAACGTCACCTGGATCGGGGCCAGGCGACGCACCTCGGGCTGCTGCGACAGCATCGACACGAAACGCGTGTAGACGATGTGCAGTTCGTCGACGCCGGCCATGGTGCCGACCCCGTTGGGGGCCTCCACCTCGCCGTCGGCTCCGGCCATGAACGCTTCCACCAGGTGGTTGCACGCGGCCGAGGCGTCCGCGTAGTTGGGCTGCTGCGAGAAGCCCAGCCAGGACCCGTTCACCGTCCGCTTGCGGAAGGTGTAGTAGGTCAGGCCCTTCGCGCCCATGACGTAGAGCACCGGCTCCTTGCCCTCGGCGCGCAGGGTGGCCAGCAGCTCCTCGGCGCGCTTGAGCACGTTGGAGTTGTAGCCACCGCACATACCGCGGTCGGAGGTGATGACCAGAACCGCTGCGCGGCGCGGGTTCTCACGCTCGGTGAGCAGCGGGTGATTGAGATTCCCACTGGCGCTGGCCAATTCGGCCAGCACCTTGGTGATCTCCTCCGCGTAGGGCTTGGCGGCGGCGACACGCGCCTGCGCCTTGCTGATTCGCGAGGTCGCGATCAGTTCCTGCGCCTTGGTGATCTTCTTGATCGAGCTCACGGAACGAATACGGGAGCGAAGTTCACGCACGCTTGGCATTAGCGGTCCACCCTCCCTTCATTCGTCGATTCGGTCAGTCGCATGAGCCTCGTCTTACTTCTCGACGTGCTTGCGAGTGACGGAAAGAGACTCGACCTCTTCGTGGTCCAGCTTGTCGGCCTCGGCCTCGACGACGCGCGAGCCGTCGGACGCCAGGAAGCCCAGCTTGAACTTGTCGGTCGCGGCCTTGATGGCGTCGGCGGCCTCGCCCTCGAGCACCTTGGCGCCGCCCTGCAGGGCGTTGAAGGAGGACTGCACGGTGGCGTGCAGGTTCTCCAGCAGCTCGGAGTTGAAGCGGCGGATGTCGCCGACCGGCACCGAGTCGTAGTAGCCGGCGTCGACCAGGTACAGCGAAACGACCTGGTCCTCAACGGAAACCGGGGCGTACTGGTCCTGCTTGAGCAGCTCGACCCAGCGCGCGCCACGCTCCAGCTGGGCCAGCGAGGCGGCATCCAGGTCGGAGGCGAAGGCGGAGAACGCCTCGAGCTCACGGTAGGAGGCCAGCTCCAGACGCAGCGAACCGGAGACCTTCTTCATGGCCTTGGTCTGCGCGGCGCCACCGACTCGGGAAACCGAGATACCGACGTTGATGGCCGGGCGGACACCCTTGTTGAAGAGGTCCGACTCCAGGAACACCTGGCCGTCGGTGATGGAGATGACGTTGGTCGGGATGAACGCCGAGACGTCGTTGGCCTTGGTCTCGATGATCGGCAGACCGGTCATGGAGCCCGCGCCCAGCGCGTCGGACAGCTTGGCGCAACGCTCCAGCAGACGCGAGTGCAGGTAGAAGACGTCACCCGGGTACGCCTCGCGGCCCGGCGGGCGACGCAGCAGCAGCGAGATGGCGCGGTAGGCCTCGGCCTGCTTGGACAGGTCGTCGAACACGATCAGGACGTGCTTGCCCTGGTACATCCAGTGCTGGCCGAGGGCCGAACCGGTGTAGGGCGCGAGCCACTTGAAGCCGGCGGAGTCGGAGGCCGGGGCCGCGACGATGGTGGTGTACTCCATCGCGCCGTGCGCCTCGAGGGCCGCCTTCACGCCCGCGATGGTGGAGCCCTTCTGGCCGATCGCGACGTAGATGCAGCGCACCTGCTTGGTCGGATCGCCGGTGGCCCAGTTGGCCTTCTGGTTGATGATCGCGTCGATGCAGACCGCGGTCTTGCCGGTCTTGCGGTCGCCGATGACCAGCTGACGCTGGCCGCGGCCGATGGCGGTCAGGGCGTCGATGGCGGTGATGCCGGTGGCCATCGGCTCGCCGACCGGCTGACGCTCCAGCACGGTGGCGGCCTGCAGCTCGAGCACGCGACGCTCGTCGGCCTCGATCTCGCCCAGGCCGTCGATCGGCGCGCCCAGCGGGTCGATGACGCGACCGAGGAACTTGTCGCCCACGGGAACCGAGAGCACGTCGCCGGTGCGGCGGACCTGCTGGCCCTCCTCGAGGGTGTCGAACTCACCCAGGACGACGGCACCGATCTCGGTGTCCTCCAGGTTCAGCGCCACGCCGAGGACGCCGCCCGGGAACTCCAGCAGCTCGTTGGCCATCGCGGACGGCAGGCCGCTGATGTGGGCGATGCCGTCGCCGGTGTCGGTGACGACACCGACCTCTTCGATGGAGGTCTCGGGGGTGTAGCTCTGGGTGTAGCTCTCGATCGCGCTACGGATCTCATCGGGGGAGATCGTCAGCTCCGCCATGTTCTTCCTGCTCTCGCTGTGGTCTCGAATGTCGGTGTGTTGGTGCGCTTTTGCGTGTTCGGTCTCAGGCGAGAGACTGACGCAAGCGCTGGAGGCGGCCGACGGCGCTGCCGTCGATCAGGTCGTCGCCGACGCGCACGACGACGCCGGCCAGCAAGGTCGGGTCCTCCTGCACGTGCACCGTGACGGGCTTGTCGTAGATGCGCTGCAGCGAGGCGGCGAGGTGCTCGCGCTGCTGCGGCGTCAGGGCCACCGCGGCACGGACGTGCGCCACGATCTGCTCCCGGAGCGAAGCCGCCAGGTCGGACAGCTCATCGATGGCCTGGCCGGCATCGCCCTTGTGGCGCAGGGTGGCCTGCTCGGCCAGCTGCAGGGTGATGTCCTCGACCTTGCCGGCGAGCAGACGCTGCACCAGGGCACGCTTGGCATCCGCCGGCTTGCCGTGGTCCTGCAGCGCCTGCTCCAGTTCCGGGTTGTCGTCGATGATCCGGGCCAGCCGGAACAGCTCGTCCTCGACCGCGGTCAGCCGGCCACGCTCGTCCGCGGCGCGCAACAGCGCCTCGCGGCCGAGCAGGACCAGCGTGTCCACCAGATCGCGGGCCCGCGACCAGTCCTGAGCCACCGCGGTGGTCAGCACGGCCTGGGTGGTTCCGCTGATCTTGCCGCCGAAGACGCGTTCGGCCAGCTCGGCCCGGGCCGAACTCGACACCGACTTATCCGCGAGCGCCACACGCAGCGAACGCTGGTCGTCGAGGACGGCGACAACGGCGAACAGTTCCGACCCCGTAGTAGCCGCGACGGTGTCGCTACCGGTCAGAGCGGCCCGAAGAGCTTCCCGCGCACGGGAACTCGCCTCGCGGCTCGCTGCGTACATGCTTCCCACTTTCGGCTCGTTACCTTCCGACCCCGATGCCGGCGTTCGCGTCCAGTTCCTGGAGGAACCGGTCGATCGACGCCGCCTGCTTGGCCTCGTCGGCCACCGACTGACCGATGATCTTCTCGGCCAGGTCGACCGCGGTGCGGCCCAGCTCGGACCGCAGCTCGGTCACGATCTGCTGGCGCTGCGCCTCCAGCTGCGAGTGACCGGCGGCCACGATGCGGTCGGCCTCGGCCTGCGCATCGGTACGCATCTGCGACAGGATGGCCGCACCCTGGGTGCGGGCCTCCTCACGGATGCGAGCGGCCTCGAGGCGAGCCTCGGCCAGCTGCTCCTGGTACTGCTGCAGGGTGGCCTGCGCCTCGGCCTGGACGGCCTCGGCCTTGGCGATACCGCCCTCGATCTTCTCGGTCCGCTCGTTCAGCACCTTGGTCAGGCGCGGAACGACGTACTTGGCGAAGACAAAGGCGATAACGATGAAGACAATCGCAGACCAGACAATGTCGTAGGTCTTCGGGACGAGGGGGTTGATGTCCTCCTCGGCCGCGAGCAAAACAATGTTGTTCATCGTTGATTCCTAGTCTTTTGCCGGAATCAGAAAATGAAGCCGGCGACGAGACCGATCAGCGCCAGGGCCTCGGTGAACGCGATACCCAGGAACATGTTGGTCCGGATGGTGCCCTGCAGCTCGGGCTGACGGGCGATGCCCTCGATGGCCTTACCGACGACGATGCCCACGCCGATGCCGGGGCCAATCGCGGCGAGGCCGTAGCCGATGGCGCCGTAGCCCTTGGCCTTCGACTCGGCAACTTCAGCAGCCAGGTACGAGAGGGTGCTCATTTGTGTTGTTCCCTTTCTGTCGCCCACCCGCCGAGGCGGCGTGTGTGGCAGGTTTGTGGTGTTGGTGCGGTGTCGGTCAGTGAGAGTCGGCGTGCTGCGCGAGGCCGATGTAAACAGCGGTCAGCAGCGCGAACACGTACGCCTGCAGGAAGACCACCAGGAGCTCGAAGAGGGTGAAGCCGAAGCCCGCGAGCAGCGAGAACGGGGAGAACACCTTCATCCAGGAGGCGGCATCGAACAGGAAGAACTGGGTGGCACTGAAGAACAGCACCAACATGATGTGGCCTGCCAGCATGTTCGCCATGAGACGGACGGTCAGCGTGAACGGGCGCAGCACGAAGGTCGAGATGAACTCGATGGGGATGAGCAGCACGTGCAGTGCGGGCGGCACATTCGGCACCACAATGCTCGAGCGCATGTATTTCCAGAAGCCGTACTTCTTGATGCCCACATAGTTGAACGTGATGTAGGCGACGACTGCCAGCACGAGGGGCATGCCGATACGCGCGTTCGACGAGATGTTCAGGCCCGGAATAACACCCGAGAAGTTCAGGAACAGCACGGCGAAGAAGATGGACGCGATCAGCGGGAAGAACTTCTTGCCGGATTCCTTACCCAGCACCTCGTCGCAGATCTGTTCCTTGACGAACACCAGACCGGATTCGGCCACATTCTGGAGACCTCGCGGAACCAGCTGCGGGCGGCGGAATGCCGCCATCATCACGATCACGAGAACGGCCGACATGAGGATGCGAATGAGCATCAGACGGTCGAGCTCGAAAGGCGTCCCCTCGAACAGCACTGCTGGAGGGAAGAAGTCGTTGAGTGACGGCGCGTGGAACTCGCCCGCCAAAATGGTGACGCTCAGCGTTCTCTCCCGTGGTCGGCCGCGGGAGATAGTTTTCTCCCGTGGTTCGATCGGACATTGACGATCTGGTGGGTCGACTCAGGTCGGCTCGAAGTTCGTCAGCAGCTGTGGCAGTCACGCCCTGGCGTCTGTACGCGCGTCGGCGACATCGTCGACGGTGCAGAACCGTAGCCCTGAGGGCCCGGTACGGCTGTAAGCATAACCTGCTCTCAGGCGGGTCTCAGGCGACCCCCCCTGTTGATTCGGTTGGCTACAGGTAAAGAGTTTATCAAGTTATCTACGACATTGCGTAGGGGGGCGGAGAAACCCGTGATGAACGGTGTTTCGCCGCACCGCGCCGGGGCGCGGGGCTAGAGGTCGCGCTCCACCTCGACGGTCGGAACACGTTGGCGCAGAAGGCCGTACGTCTCCGCGCCGAGCACGATGAGCAGCGCGGCGATGACCGTGAAGAACAGCGAGAAGCGGTTGTAGAAGTCGAACTGCTTGAGCACGGCGATGACGACCACCGCCAGCAGCAGCTTTCCGACCCAGCTGCCGAGCAGCACGATGCCCTGCAGGCCCGACTCGATCTTGGCGCTGAACAGCACCGAGGCGGCCGTGGTGAGAATGAACGCGCCGCCGAGAGCGGCGCCGATCAGGGCGCCCCAGAGACCGGGCAGGCCCGCGAAGATCGACGACAGAATCGCCGAAACCACAACCAGCACAGCCAAACCGGCGATGCCGTAGCGCAATGCCGCGCGCAGCGGGGCGTCGGGACCGGGTTCAGTAGGCGTGCTCACGGTCAGCAACTTTACCCGGCGGCTCGATTACCACCGCGCGGCGGTTTGGCGCGCAGTTCCCGCCAGGACGGCACCGCGGTCACGATCAACGCGAAAACCAGGCCCGCGGCGAACAACAGGACAACCACGCGGCGATCGGAGATCAACGAGGTGCCGACCGCGCCGAATGCCAGCACGCTCACCCAGAGATAGATCACCAGGACCACGCGACGCTGCGAATGTCCGATCTGCAGCAAACGGTGATGAAGATGCATTTTGTCGGGAGTGGAAAAACTCACACCGGCGCGAACTCGGCGAATCACGGCCAGAACAAGATCGAGTACGGGAATGAACATCACCGCACCCACCAGCAACAGCGGTGACAGCAAACCCACGATGTCGCGCGGGCCATAACCCTGCAGCGGAATTCGTCCCGACGCGCCCGTGGAGACCGCGGCCAGCATCAAACCGATGAGCATGGAACCGGTATCGCCCATGAAAATTCGGGCGGGTGAGAAATTGTGCGGCAGAAATCCCAGGCACGCGCCGGCCAGTGCGGCGGCTAGCAGCGCGGGCGGATAGGTGTCGGTGGAGCCGCCCACCTCGTAGAGCAAACCCACCGTGAACACGAAAACCGCCACGGCCGCGATGAAACCGAGGCCCGCGGCCAGCCCGTCGAGGCCGTCCACGAAATTCATGGCGTTCACGACGGTGACGGTGATGCCGACGGTCACCAGGCCGCCCTGCAGCGGATCCAGCACCACGGTCTCATTGGTGAAGGGGTTGTAGATGGCCACCCAGCTCAGGCCCATCACCGCCATCACGCCCGCCGCGGTGATCTGGCCGACCAGCTTGGTCAGCCAGTCCAGGCCCCAGCGGTCGTCGATGATGCCGACCAGCACGATGAGCGTGGCCGCGGCCAGCACCGCGGGAATGTCCTTGGGATAGTCGAAGCCGCGGCGCAGGGCGGGCAGCTGGTGCGCGAACAGCACGGCCGCCAGCAAGCCCAGATAGATGCCCAGACCGCCCATGCGGGGAATCGGCTTCACGTGCACATCGCGCTCGCGCGGAATCGCCACCGCGCCGAAGGCGATGGCCAGCACCCGGATTCCGCCGGTGGACAGGAACGCGATGACCGTGGCGACGAGCAGCACCAGCAGCAGCTCCCGTAGCGGGACGACCGCCCCCTGGCTGAATACGCCCTGACTCAGCAGCATCTAACGGGCCGTCACCGCGCGTCGGCCCGGAGCTCCTCGGGCGACATGCCGAGCACCTCCGCGAGCTTCTCCACCGGCACCGCGCCCTCGCGCAGCACGCGCGGGGTGTCGGCGGTCAGGTCGACGATGGTGGAGGCCACGGCGTGATCGGCCGGGCCGCCGTCGAGGTACACCCCGACCAGATCGCCCAGCTGGGCCTGCGCCTCGGCCACCGTGGTGGCGGGCGGCTGCCCGGAGACATTGGCGCTCGACACCGCGAGCGGGCCCACCTCGCGCAACAGCTCCAGCGCGACCGGATGCAGCGGCATGCGCAGGGCCACCGTGCCGCGCGCGTCACCGAGGTCCCAGGCCAGCGAGGGCGCTTGCTGCACAACGAGAGTCAGTCCACCCGGCCAGAACGCGCGGATCAACTCACGCGCCTGCGGCCGCACGGAGTACACCAGCCCGTCGATCGTGTTCCACGACCCGACCAGCACCGGCACCGGCATATCGCGCCCGCGCCGCTTGGCGGCCAGCAACGCACCCACCGCCTGACTGTCGAACGCGTCGGCGGCGAGCCCGTAGAGCGTGTCGGTCGGAATGACGGCCAACCGCCCGGACTTCAGCGTGCTCCGCGCGGCATTCAGACCGGCGGCGCGGGAATCGGGATCGGCACAGTCGTAGACGGTACTCACGGCTGACATCTTGACATGGGTCCCCGCGCGGGCCACTGTCGCGCCGGGTTTCGCACACGATTCGGCCGTATTCTCGGGTTCGACGAAGGAGGCACGACCCCATGATGCGTGCGATCTGGAATGGCACTGTCATCGCCGAAGCCCCGAAAACGGTGGAGGTCGAGGGCAATCAGTACTTCCCGGTGGAATCGCTGAAGAGCGAATACTTCACCGAGAGCTCCCATCACACGCTCTGCCCGTGGAAGGGCATCGCGAGCTACTACACCGTCACCGTCGACGGGAAAGAGAATCCGGAAGCGGCCTGGTACTACCCCAAGCCCAGTCCCCTGGCCCGCAAGATCAAGGACCACGTCGCCTTCTGGCACGGCGTGGAGGTCGAGGGCGAGCCCGAGTAGTTAGTCGGCCAGCCGGCGGGCGACCACGAAGCGCGGCTTCCCCGCGAGGTCGGGGTGCTCGACGATATCGCCGAAGCCGCCGTGCGCGGCGAACAACGCCGCCACACCCGAGCCGTTGGTGTCGTCGTGTTCGACTGCGGCCGAGCCGTTTTCGCGGAGGAGACGGGCTATGGTGCCGATCATGGGGCGGATGACGTCGAGGCCGTCGGGGCCGCCGAAGAGGGCGCGGTGGGGGTCGTGGTCGATGACCTCGGGGTCGAGGGCGGCGTCTTCGGGGATGTAGGGCGGGTTGGAGACGACCACGTCGACCTTGCCGTTGAGGTGGTCGAGGATGGTCGGGTCGGTGACGTCGCCCGCGTGCAGGTCGATGGGGGTGTCGCCCTCGTCGGCCAGTTGCAGGGCGTTGCGGCGGGCCCAGGCCAGTGCCTCGGTGTCGAGTTCGACGGCGTGGACCTGGACGTCGGGGCGGGCGTGGGCGATGGCCAGGGCGAGGGCACCGGAACCGGTGCACAGGTCCACGACGACCGGCTGATGTTCGTGGCCGACCTCCTCGAGCTGGGCCAGGGCCCAGGCGAAGAGCAGTTCGGTCTCGGGGCGGGGAATGAAGACGCCCGGCCCGACGGCCAGATCGATCTCCCCCATGGCCGCGGTGCCCGTAAGATGTTGCAGCGGAACGCGTTCCGCGCGGCGGGCGACCAGCTTGCGGAACTCCTCCTGCTGGTCGGGGGTGAGCATGGGCATGAGCGCCAGACGGCTCCGGTCGACACCCAGCACATGTGCCGCAAGGTGTTCGGCGTCCGCCTGCGGACTGGGGACCCCGGCGGCGGCCAAGATGTCGATCGCCTCTCGAATAGCCGGTCGCAACGGTGCACGACTCACGGTTCGCACCCTTTCTCCCCACGCACATGCTCGCACGAAATTGATTGTCCGGAACGGTCTCCCGCGCAACCGCGCGCGTGCCGGGCGCATCGGGCGTGGCGTCGGGCCGCTGGTCTAGAGCTTTTTGCGGTAGTACACGACCCGCTCGCGCTCCTCGAACCCATTGGCCTGGTGGAAGCGGTGGGCGACGGCGTTCTCCAGCAGCGCGTCCGAGCCGAGTTCGGTGCAGCCGACCTCGCGGCCCCACTCCTCGACCGCGTCGCACAGCGCACGGGACAGCCCGTGTAATCGGTGGCCGGGAGCCACGAAGATGCCCTCGAGGAAGGCGACCGGCGAGGTGTCGCAGCCGTTCACGTAGTCGCGGCGGATGCTGGCCTCGGCGTATCCGACGGGTTCGCCCGCATCGGTCCGCGCGACCAGGACGACGGCGTCGGGGCTGTCGGCCAGCTCCGCCAGTTCGGCGCGGTGATCGGCCTCGTCCGAGACCGGCCAGAGCGCGTACCGCAGCGGCGCCACCTCGTCGATGGCGTCCGCTGTCATTCGTGCGATACGCATTCCGGCTGTCCCCCAGGCTTACTCGGCCGCCAGGCGGGCGGCGCGGTCGGCCTCGCCGAGCGCGTTGAAGAGGTCGTCGAGGTTGCCGTCCAGCACGGAATCGAGGTTGTGGGCCTTGAAACCGATGCGGTGGTCGGCGATGCGGTTCTCCGGGAAGTTGTAGGTCCGGATGCGCTCGGAGCGGTCCACCGTGCGGATCTGGTTGGCGCGACCGGCGGCGGCCTCGGCATCGGCCTGCTCCTCGGCCAGCGCCTGCAGGCGCGCGGCCAGAACCTGCTTGGCGCGAATCTTGTTCTGCAGCTGGGAACGCTCGTTCTGGCAGGTCACCACCAGGCCGGTGGGCAGGTGGGTGATGCGGACCGCGGAGTCGGTGGTGTTGACGCCCTGACCGCCCTTACCGGAGGAGCGGTAGACGTCGATGCGCAGATCCTTCTCGTCGATCTCGACTTCCTCGGCCTCGTCGGGTTCGGGGTAGACGAGCACGCCGGCGGCCGAAGTGTGAATGCGCCCTTGGGATTCGGTGACCGGCACGCGCTGCACCCGGTGCACGCCGCCCTCCCACTTGAGCTTGGACCACACGCCGTCGCGGCTGGCCTCCTTGCTCTTGATGGAGAAGCTGGCGTCCTTGTACCCGTCCAGATCGGAGTAGGTGATGCCGAGCACCTCGACCTTCCACCCGGCCCGCTCCGCGTAGCGCAGGTACATGCGCGCCAGGTCGGAGGCGAACAGCGCCGATTCCTCGCCGCCCTCACCGGATTTCACCTCGAGGATGACGTCGTCGCCGTCGTGCGGGTCGCGCGGCGCGAGCAGGTCGGTGAGCTGCTTGTCCAGCTCCTCCACCTGTTCCTGCAGGGCGGGGACCTCGGCGGCGAAGGAGGAGTCGTCGGCCGCGAGCTCCTGCGCGGCGGCGAGATCGTCGCGCGCGGCGGTCAGCTTGTTGTAGGTGGCCATGATCGGGCCGAGCTCGGCGAAGCGCTTGCCGACGCGGCGGGCCGCGCCCGGGTCATTGTGCAGTGAAGGGTCGGCGAGCTGGGATTCCAGCCCCTGGTATTCGGCCAGGATGTCGTCGATCGCGTTGGGGGCCGTCTTGTCGGCCATCGCGGGTCCTCCTGTCGGGGTGCCGGGTAGGCACACCCGGAAAGTATGTGTGAGCCGTCTCGGCTCGCTGCGACTAGGTGCACAAACGCGCCGACGCCCGGCCCGCGAGTGCGGGACGGGCGTCGGCGGGGCAGCTAGTTGGCAGCCTTGTTGCGCTTGCCGTAGCGGGCCTCGAAGCGAGCCACGCGGCCACCGGTGTCCAGAATCTTCTGCTTGCCCGTGTAGAACGGGTGGCACTGGGAGCAGACCTCGACCGTGATCTGGCCCGACTCCTTGGTGCTCTTGGTCTGGAAGGTGTTGCCGCAGCCGCACACGACCGTGGTGTCCACGTACGTGGGGTGAATTCCTGCCTTCATGGGTGTCCTTTCGAAAGGCTTTGGGTCGCCTCGCGCAACTGCCGTCCACAGTGGACCGCGATACGAGACGTGAACCAAAACCGACTAGGCATGGTTGCCGACGGAAAAGTATATGCGCTGCAACCGAGTGGTCGTCACGAGGGGTGACACGGGCTTGAACATGCGCTTCGACCGGTTTGTTCCCGGGGCCCACCCCAAGAAACTACGGGCACGCATATTCCGGGGGCTCGAGTGAGGCTGGAAGTCGAGTAGTTCGCTACTCAAGAATGCGAACACTGGTGTTCATAGAGTTCTGTCCAGGTGATAGTCACGCGGCGATCGGAAGGACGAGGCGGTGACCGGGAAGGAAGCGACAGCTGGGGGAATCCTGGGACTGCTGGCCCTGATGGTCGCCACGGGCTGGTGGTTGGCTCCCGGAGAGTCCGGCAACGCGGTGGGGACCTCGAGCCCGGCCCCACACCCACCGCGGGGGGACGCCACGATCACCTACACAGCGGTCACGGCGCCGGACTACACCGGCGCCGTGACCGCGACCATCCTGGCTTTCATGATCGTCGGCGCGGCCGGAATCGGAGCGATCTTCTTTAGTCCCCAGACACGGCGACGGCCCCGCCGGAGCGGGGCCGTCGTCGTCAGTTCCGTTGCGCGAGCGACTTATTCGTCGATCGCGCCCGGGGCGGTCTTGGAGACCGTCATCAGGAACTCGATGTTGCTCTTGGTCTTCTTCAGGCGGTCGACCATGAGGTCGATGGCCTGATGCGAGTCCAGACCGGACAGCACGCGCCGCAGCTTGTGCAGCACGGCCGCCTCGTCGGGCGACATCAGTAGATCGTCGCGGCGGGTGCTGGACAGGTTCACGTCCACCGCCGGGAACACGCGGCGCTCGGCGATCTTGCGATCGAGCTTGAGCTCGGCGTTACCCGTGCCCTTGAACTCCTCGAAGATCACCGTGTCACCGGTGGAACCGGTCTCCACCAGCGCGGTCGCGATGATGGTGAGCGAGCCGCCGTTCTCGATATTGCGGGCCGCGCCGAGGAACCGCTTGGGCGGGTACAGCGCGGTGGAATCCACACCACCGGAAAGGATTCGGCCCGACGCCGGGGACGAGTTGTTGTACGCGCGGCCCAGACGAGTGATCGAATCGAGCAGCACGACCACGTCCTGACCCATCTCGACCAGGCGCTTGGCCCGCTCGATGGCCAGCTCCGCGACCGAGGTGTGGTCGCTCGGCGGGCGGTCGAAGGTGGAGGCGATGACCTCGCCGCGCACGGAGCGCTGCATATCGGTCACTTCCTCGGGACGCTCGTCCACCAGCACCACCATCAGGTAGCACTCGGGGTTGTTGGTCGCGATCGCGTTGGCGATGTCCTGGATGACCATCGTCTTACCCGCCTTGGGCGGGGACACGATCAGCGCGCGCTGGCCCTTGCCGATCGGCATGATCAGGTCGATGATGCGCGTGGTCAGCTTGTTCGGCGTGGTCTCGAGCCGCAGCCGCTGGTTCGGGTACAGCGGGGTGAGCTTGTTGAATTCCGGTCGGCGCTTGGCGTTTTCGACATCCGAGCCGTTGACCGTGTCCAGCCGCACCAGCGGATCGAACTTCTGGCGCTGGTTGCTCTGATCGCCGTCGCGCGGGGCGCGCACCGCACCGGTGATGGCGTCACCGCGGCGCAGGCCGTTCTTTCGGACCAGGTTCATCGACACGTACACGTCGTTCGGGCCGGCCAGGTAGCCGGAGGTGCGGACGAACGCGTAGTTGTCGAGCACGTCGAGGATGCCGGCGACCGGCTGCAGGACGTCGTCCTCGCGGATCTCCATCTCGCGGGTGTCGCCGCCACCGGCGTTGCCGCCCTCGCGGTCCCGGCCCCGGCGCCGCTCACGGAAGCGACGACCCCGGCGGCCGCGGCCGCCTTCCTCGTCGTCATCGTTGCGGTCGTCGCGCGGGTTGGCGCGACCGGTGCCGTTCTGGTTCTGCTGGCCGCCGTTCTGGTTCCGCTCGCCGCGGTCGTTGCGCTGGTTGCGCTCGCCCTGGTTGCGGTCACCCTGATTGCGGTCGCGACGGCGCTCGCCGCCCTCCTGCTCGCCCTTCTCGGCGGCGGGGGCCTCGGCGGTGGCGGTCTCGGCATTCGCGGCGCCGCGCTCGGCGCCGCCACGCTGCTCACGACCACGGCGCTGGCGACCACGGCCACGCTGGCCGCCATCGCGGCCCTCGTCACCCTCGGCGCGGGCGTTGTCGCCCTCCTCGCGCTTGGATTCGCGAGTCTCCGAAGCGTTTTGGCGCGACTCGACCTTCTCGGCGGAGTTCGCCGGAGCCTCGGTCTTGGCTTCGGCCTTCGCCTCGGTCTTGACGGGAGCAGCCTCGGCGGGGGCGGCCTTGGCGGCCGACACGGACTCCCCACCCGTCGGCGCGTCCTCGCCCTTGGCCTTCGCGTTCCGCGTGGCCTTGCCGGTGGCGGGCTTCGCCGTGCCCCCCGACTGATTCTCCTTGATAGCGGCGATGAGATCACCCTTACGCATCCCGGAAGTGCCTCGGATACCGAGCTCTCCCGCAAGCGCACGCAACTGCGGCAACAACATTCCAGTCAGCCCCGATCGTGCGACGTCAGTTTGTTCGCTCATCTTCGAAATCTGTCCGGAGTCACTTTCGCGGCTCCCCGAGGACGCTGAATCGCTATCCGTCCCGGGTGTCGCGAGCAGGTCCGTATCTGTCACGGAAATCCTTTCCTTCCCTCGACCGCCGTGTGCCTGTTCGAGGGTTCCTCCTGCAGTCCGGTCTCTCGCCGGACTCGGATGCCGTATCGCCTGTCCCGCCGGGCCGGTGGGTCACCACCACGTGGGCTTCGCCATCCAGGTGCTGGTGCTCATCGAACGAGGTGCTCATGAACAGCTCGGTGGGAGAGATCATTCCAGGTGACTGGCTACCCCCAAGTTTCGAGCCTCAAGCCTCGAGCCTGAGCAAGGAGCCTTTCTGGAGCGATTTGCCCTGATGAAGCACCGGCGTCTGACGCGCACGATGTACGGACTCGCTCAGGATAGCTCCCACCTTTTGCATCGGCAAGGCAGGCGCGCTGTCAATCCACCAATACTCCGCCGGCAATACCCGGCTCGAGTACGCGCATGCCGTCCGCGATCGCGAGTTCGCGCAGTTCTTCGGGGAATTCGCTGGTCGTGAAGGCGAGCACGGTCGGACCCGCGCCCGACACGGTCGCCGCGATGCCGGCCTCGCGCAGCCGTTCCACCCATTTCGTGGTCAGCGGCAGCGCCGAGGCGCGGTAGCCCTGATGTAGCCGGTCCGCCGTGGCGGGAAGCAGCAGGTCCGGCCGCTGCGTCAAGGCGACTACCGCGAGCGCGGAACGGCTCGCGTTGAAGGCCGCGTCGACATGCGGAACCGAATCCGGGAGCAGGCCGCGGGTGTGCGCGGTGGCCGAACGCTCCTCGGGAATGAGCACCACCGGGCGCAGCGAGGGGTGCGGTTCCAGGCGCACGGCGCGGTAAATACGCGCGTGATGTGCGTCGGCACTGCCGTTTTCGTCCGCCGAACGGTCGGTTTCGGTCCAGCACACCACAAAACCGCCCAGAATGCTGGCGGACGAATTATCCGGGTGGCCTTCGAATTCCCCCGCCAGCTGCACCAGCACGTCATCGCCGTAGGCCAGTTCGGGATCGAACTTCGCGGCCAGACCGCGCCCGGCGGCCAGACCGCCGACCGCGGCGGAAGCCGAGGAACCCATGCCCCGCGAATGCGGAATCACGTTGCGGCACACCACGTCCAGGCCGTCGGCCCAGACGCCCGCGGCCTGCAGGCCGCGCTCGATGGCCCGCACCACCAGATGCGAAGGGCCCCAGGGCACATCGTCGGCGCCCTCCCCCTCGACCCGGATGGTGAGGCCGGAGTCCGTGGTGGACACCACGATCTCGTCGTAGAGCCCCAAAGCGATTCCCAGGGAATCGAAACCCGGACCCAGATTGGCGCTGGAAGCCGGAACCCGCACGGTGACGGAGATTCCGGCCGGCAGCGTCCGAGTCATGACCTGAGCGTCGCGCGAATTCAACTCAGGCCAGCTCGAGCTCGTGGGCCACGGCGACCGGGTCGACCGCGATGGGCTTGACCTCGGGCATCCCCTTCAGCGCGTTGTCCGGGTCCTTGAGGCCGTTGCCGGTCACCGTGCAGACCACGGTGAGGCCGGCATCCAGCCAGCCCTCGGCGCGCGCGGCCAGCAGACCGGCGACCGACGCGGCGGAGGCGGGCTCCACGAAGACGCCCTCCTTGGCGGCGACCAGGCGGTACGCGGCCAGGATCTCGTCATCGGTGGCCGCGCGGAACGCGCCGCCGGACTCCTCCTTGGCGGCGACGGCCTGGTTCCAGGACGCGGGCGCGCCGATCCGGATGGCGGTGGCGACGGTCTCCGGGTTCGACACCGGGGCGCCGTTGACCAGCGGCGCGGCGCCGGCGGCCTGCACGCCCAGCATGCGCGGGCGCGAGGTGGTGGTGCCGTCGGCGTAGTACTCGCTGTAGCCCTTCCAGTACGCGGTGATGTTGCCCGCGTTGCCGACCGGCAGCACGTGCACATCGGGGGCCTTGCCCAGCGCGTCGGCGATCTCGAAGGCGGCGGTCTTCTGACCCTCGATGCGGGCCGGATTCACCGAGTTCACCAGGCCGACCTCGGGGAAGTCGGAGGTGACCTTGCGGGCCAGCTCGAGGCAGTCGTCGAAGTTGCCGTCCACCTGGATGATCTTGGCGCCCAGCATGACCGCCTGGGCCAGCTTGCCCATGGCGATCTTGCCGGAGGGGATCAGCACGGCGCAGTGGAGACCGGCGCGGGTGGCGTACGCCGCGGCCGAGGCCGAGGTGTTACCGGTGGAGGCGCACAGCACGGCCTTCTTGCCGTTGTACTTGGCGTCGGTCATGGCCATGGTCATGCCACGGTCCTTGAACGAACCGGTCGGGTTCGCGCCTTCGACCTTGAGGTACACCTCGCAGCCGGTGAGCTCGGAGAGGTGGTGCGCGGGCACCAGCGGGGTGCCGCCCTCGAAGAGAGTGACGGCCTTCCAATCGGCCGGAATCGACAGGCGATCCCGGTAAGCGTCGATCAGACCCGGCCAAGGGGTATGCACGGCTGCGGCGCGTGCGGTTGCACTCATTCCTCGGTGCCTTCCAATCTCAGAACACTGGTCACGGACGTGACGGAGTCCAATTCGGCCAACGCGGCAACGGTATCCGCCAGTGCGGATTCCTGCGCGTGGTGGGTCACCACGACCAGGCGCGCGCCCTCGTTCTGGCCTTCCTGGCGGACCGTCGAGATGCTCACATGGTGCTTGGCGAATTCACCCGCGACCGCCTCCAGCACACCGGTGCGGTCGGCTACCTGCAGGTTCACGTGGTAGCGGGTCGGGGTGTCGCCGATGGAAGCGATCGGCAGCTCAGCATAAACCGACTCGCCGGGGGCCCGGCCACCGAAGAACTTGTTGCGCGCCGCCATCACCAGATCGCCCATGACGGCCGACGCGGTGGGAGCGCCGCCCGCGCCCTGCCCGTAGAACATCAGGCGACCGGCGTTCTCGGCCTCCACGACCACGGCGTTGAACGCGCCGTTGACCGCCGCGAGGGGGTGCTTGCGCGGGATGAGCGCCGGGTAGACGCGCACCGACACCTTGTCCTTGCCGTCCTCGTCGGAGACGCGCTCGGCCATGGCCAGCAGCTTCACCGTGCAGCCCACGGCCGCGGCGGTCTCGAGATCCTCGGCGGTGATCTTGGAGATGCCCTCGCGGTAGACATCGCCGGAGGTGACGCGGGTGTGGAAGGCGACCGAGGCGAGGATGGCGGCCTTGGCGGCGGCGTCGTAGCCCTCGACGTCGGCGGTCGGGTCGGCCTCGGCGTAGCCCAGGCGGGTGGCCTCGGCCAGCACGTCGGCGTAGTTCGCGCCGGTCTCGGCCATGGCCGAGAGGATGAAGTTGGTGGTGCCGTTGACGATTCCGACCACGCGGTTCACCCGGTCGCCGGACAGCGACTGGATGAGGGGGCGGATCACCGGGATGGCGCCCGCGACCGCGGCCTCGAAATACAGGTCGGCACGGTGGTTCTCGGCCGCGGCGGCCAGTTCGCCGGTGTAGTCGGCCAGCAGCGCCTTGTTCGCGGTGACGACGGACTTGCCCGCGTTCAGCGCCGCGCCGATCAGGGTGCGGGCCGGTTCGATGCCGCCCATGACCTCGACGACGATGTCGACATCGTCACGGGTGACCAGGTTTTCGGCATCGGTGGTGAGCAGCTCGGCGGGCAGGCCGCGGTCCTTGTTCAGGTCCCGCACCGCGACACCGCGCAGCACGACGGGCGCGCCCACACGGTTGCACAGGTCATCGGCGTGGTCGCGAATGATGCGCACGACCTCGGTACCGACCGTGCCCATACCGAGGACCGCGACGCCAATGGGGTGATCCTGTCCCCACACGCCATTCTTGTTCTCGGTCATGCTTCCACCTCCAAGCTGAGTAGGTCCTGCACCGTCTCACGGCGAAGGATCAAGCGCGCCTTACCGTCTCGCACCGCGACCACGGCGGGCCGGGTGAGCATGTTGTAACGGCTCGACATCGAGTAGCAGTACGCGCCGGTCGCGGCCACCGCCACCAGGTCGCCCGGGCCGACATCGGCCGGGAGCCAGGTATCGCGGATGACGATGTCCCCACTCTCGCAATGCTTTCCGACCACCCGAGCCACGACCGGATCGGATTCGCTGCTCCGCGAAACCAATCGGCAGTCGTACTCGGCTTGATACAGCGCGGGCCGGATGTTGTCGCTCATACCGCCGTCGACGCTGACGTAGCGGCGCTGCGCACCCGCGTCGAGCGTGACGTCCTTGACCGTACCGACCTCGTAGAGCGTGATGGTGCCCGGTCCCGCGATGGCCCGGCCCGGCTCCACCGCGATCTCCGGCTTGGGCAACTCGAGCGCGGCGGCCTCGGTGTCCACGATGTGGCGGACCTTGTCGGCGAAATCGAACAGCGGCGGCGCGTCATCGCTCGGCACGTACGAAATGCCGAGTCCGCCACCGAGATCCAGCAGATGCATCTGCTCGGTGCGGGCCACGCCGAACTTGGCGCCGACCTCACTGAGCAGGCGCAGCATGCGGCGGGTGGACACCTCGAAGCCGTCGATGTCGAAGATCTGCGAGCCGATGTGGCTGTGCAGGCCGACCAGGCGCAGATTGCGCGCGTCGAAGACGCGGCCGATGGCGTCCAGCGCGGACCCGTCGGCGATCGAGAAGCCGAACTTCTGATCCTCGTGCGCGGTCGAAATGTATTCGTGGGTATGGGCTTCCACGCCGACGGTGACCCGGACCAGCACGTCCTGGACCACTCCGGCGCGGCCCGCGACGGCCTCCAGCCGGTCGATCTCGATCAGCGAGTCGAGCACCACGTGCCCGACGCCCGCGGCGACCGCCTGCTCGAGCTCGACGACCGATTTGTTGTTGCCGTGCATGGCGATTCGCTCGGCCGGGAAGCCCGCGTTCAGGGCCACCGCCAGCTCGCCGCCGGAGGCGACGTCCAGGTGCAGCCCCTCGTCGCGCACCCAGCGCGCGACCTCGCCACACAGGAACGCCTTGGACGCGTAGTGCACCCGGGCGTTGTCGCCGTAGGCGCGCACCATATCGCGGCAGCGGGAGCGGAAATCGTCCTCGTCCACGATGAACAGCGGCGTGCCGTACTCGGCGGCCAGTTCGGTCACCGGGATTCCGGCCATGGTGACGACACCGTCGGCGTCGCGAGAAGCGTTGCGCGGCCACACATGTGCGGGCAGTTCGATCATCTGCGCCGGGTCACTCGGACGCTCCGCGATGGTCGGGGCGTGCGGGATGTCCGCGTGGCGGGGTCCGGCGGGGTGGGCACTCATTTACATACGCTCCGGGGCAGAGACGCCTAGCAGGCCGAGGCCGTTGGCGAGAACCTGACGGGTGGCTTTGACCAGCTCGAGACGAGCGGCATTGAGCGGGGTGACGGGATCGTCGCCGCGCGGGATGACGCGCATGTCGTCATCGGACTGGAACGGGTGGTACGCGCCGGCCAGTTCCTCGAGGTACCGGACCACCCGGTGCGGCTCGCGCATCTCGGCGGCGGTGGCCACCACGCGCGGGTACTCGCCCAGGGTGCGGATCAGCTCGCCCTCGCGGTCGGAGGTCATGAGGCCGAGATCCGGTGTCACCGAACCGAATTCGAACGCGGCGGCATTGTCGATGATGCGGCAGGTGCGGGCGTGCGCGTACTGCACGTAGTAGATCGGGTTGACGCTCTCCTGCTTGGTCCACAGGTCCAGATCGATATCGATGCTGGAGTTGACCGAGGAGCGCACCAGCGAATACCGGGAGGCGTCCACGCCGATGGCCTCGACCAGGTCGTCGAGCGTGACCACGGTGCCCGCACGCTTCGACATCCGGACGGCGGCACCGTCTTTCACCAGGTTCACCATCTGGCCGATGAGCACCTCGACGGTGTCCGGGTCGTCGCCGAAGGCGGCCGCGGCGGCCTTGAGCCGGCCGATGTAGCCGTGGTGGTCCGCGCCCAGCATGTAGATGCACAGGTCGAAGCCGCGCGAGCGCTTGTTCTGGAAGTAGGCGATATCACCGCCGATGTAGGCGGACTTGCCGTCGCTCTTGATGACGACGCGGTCCTTGTCGTCGCCGTACTCGGTGGAGGCGATCCACCAGGCGCCGTCCTTCTCGTAGAGCTTGCCCGACTCCTTGAGCGTCGCGATGGCCTTGTCCACCGCGCCGGAGGCGAACAGCGAGCTCTCGTTGAAGTACACGTCGAAGTCGACGCCGAACTCGTGCAGGTTCTGCTTGATCTGCGCGAACATCAGCTCGACGCCCTCGCGGCGGAACAGCTCGTGCCGCTCGCCCTCGGGCAGCTCGGCCGCGCCCGGGTTCGCCTTCACGATGGTGTCGGCGATCTCGTTGATGTACGCGCCCGCGTAGCCGTCCTCGGGGGTGGGCTGCCCGGTGGCGGCCGCGACCAGCGAGTTGGCGAAGCGGTCGATCTGCGCGCCGTGGTCGTTGAAGTAGTACTCGCGGGTGACCTCCGCGCCCTGCGCGGACAGGATCCGGCCCAGCGCGTCACCGACGGCGGCCCAGCGGGTGCCGCCCAGGTGAATCGGACCGGTCGGGTTGGCGGAGACGAATTCCAGGTTGATCTTCTGGCCGCCGAGAGTGCCCGCGGTGCCGAACTTCTCGCCCGCCTCGAGGATCTTCTCCACGATCGCGCCCTGCGCGGCCTTGGCCAGGCGGATGTTCAAAAAGCCAGGTCCCGCGACCTCGGCGGCGTCGATGCCCTCGGCCTGGGACAGCGCCTCGGCGAGCAGGGTTGCGAAGTCGCGAGGGTTCATTCCCGCTTTCTTCCCTACCTGCATGGCCACATTCGTGGCATAGTCTCCGTGCTCGGGGTTGCGGGGACGCTCCACCTTGACCTCGTCGGGCAGGACCGCAGGGTCGGATCCGCGTTCGACAAGTACCTTCGCCGCGGTAGCACGAAGGAGATCTGCAAGGTCAGCTGGAGTCACGAGTCACTATCCTATGGTCTGAGCAGGTGAACGCCGCGAGCGGGCACCACCGGGCAGGCGCCCAGCAAACGATGCGGCCGTATCGTTTGATTGTCCGACACGTCGAAGAGAGCACCAAAAGCATGCCGAGTAGGACCAGTGCCAAGTCGGCCAAGGCCATCAAGGCCGCGGGCAAGTCATCCGGTTCCTCCCGCAAGGGCGGCGGAGGCGGCAACCTGGGCGGGAAGCGCCAGATCCCCTGGCTCATGATCGGGGCCGTGCTCTGTGTGATCGCCCTGATCGGCGGCATCGCCTGGGTCATCGTGCCGAAGATCCAGGACAAGCAGGCCACCACCCGGGCGCAGTCCGACGTCAAGGAATTCGTCCCGACCGCGCAGCTGAAGGATCCCTCCGAGAAGATCCCCGGCGTCGTGAAGAAGGACTACCCGGCCGGTCTGCACATCACCGCCAAGCAGCGGGTCAACTACGACCAGGCGCCGCCGTTCGGCGGACCGCACGACGGCTCGTGGGCCAACTGCATGGGCACGGTGTACAGCAAGGCGATTCGCACCGAGAACGCGGTGCACTCGCTCGAGCACGGCGCGGTCTGGATCGCCTACAACCCCGACAAGCTCAGCGGCGGCGACGTCGACAAGCTGAAGCAGTCGGTCAAGGGCCGCCCCTACATGCTGATGTCGCCGTATCCCGGTCTCGACCACGCCATCTCGCTGCAGTCGTGGGGCCACCAGCTGAAGCTGGACAGCGCCGGTGACGAGCGCATCCGCGACTTCATCACCGCGCTGCGGCTGAACCAGTACGCCTACCCCGAGGTGGGCGCGGACTGCGCGAACCCGACCTTCAATGTGGCCAACCCGCCCGCCTTCGACCCGAGCGCGCCGGGCCCCGACGCGATCCCGATGGACGGCAAGGGCATTCAGCAGGATCAGAGCGAGCTCGGCGGCGGCAGCGGCATTCCGGGCATGCCCGGCGGCATTCCGGGTCTCCCCGGCGGCATCACGCTGCCGAGCGACAGCCCGACCGTGCCCGAGGGCGTGCCGGCCATCCCGGCCCCGACCGACGCGCCGACGCAGCCGGAGCAGCCGGCTCCGACGCAGTAATGCCGCCGTTCATGTCCGACGTGCCCGATCGCAGCTCCGAGCCCGATCCCTCCGACGCGCCCGCCCAGCATCCCCGCCGCAACCAGCGGCAGGTGGTGTTGATGCTGGCCATCGTGGGCGTGCTGCTCACCGGATTCCTGGGCGGTCTGCTGGTGAGCAATGCCATGCACACCGCGCCGGAGACGCCCGGCGTGGTGGATGTCGGCTTCTCCCAGGACATGTCGGTGCATCACACCCAGGCGGTGCAGATGTCGAGCATCGCGCTGTCCGGATCCACCGATCCGGCGGTGAAGCGGCTGGCCTACGACATCCTCACCACCCAGGCCAATCAGGCGGGCCGCATGCAGGGCTGGCTGCAGCAGTGGAACGAGCCCTTCATCTCCCCCGACGGCTACATGGGCTGGATGACCGATATGTCGGCCCATCAGCATTCGGGGACGGCCATGCACTCCGGCGCGGTGCAGACCATGCCCGGCATGGCCTCGGATCAGGAGATGGCGGCCCTCGGCCAGGCCACCGGCACGGCCCTGGACACGCTGTTCCTGCAACTCATGCTGCGCCACCACCAGGGCGGCATGCCGATGATCGAATACGCCGCCCAGCGCGCCGACACCGACGCGGTGCGTTCCCTGGCCGAGAGCATGGCCAAAACGCAGAAGAGCGAGGCCGATCTGATGACCCAGATGCTGGCCGAACGCAAGGTCGCCCCGCTGGCGATGAACTGACCGGAGGTGGTCCGGGCGATCAAAACGCCCGGTCCACCCTCCTTTTTGGCGCAGCGCACCCGATGCGATACGCTTTCCCAGCCCGACCGGGAGACCGGACGGGACCATCCCCGCCCTCGTAGCTCAGGGGATAGAGCGTCTGCCTCCGGAGCAGAAGGCCGCAGGTTCGAATCCTGCCGAGGGCACCACGTAAGGCCCCGATCGCGAAACGCGGTCGGGGCCTTACTCGTTTGATGGGAGCAGAATGAACTCGCCTTTGGCACAGACTGACTGACTTATCGTGCCATCGTGACGGAGTTGTATTCCGGAGTGCGTGATTGGCGACCAGAGTGGGTACTGCGCATCGCGGTGCCCGGGTGTGCAGGAGGCAGCCGGGCACCGCGTTCGCGTCCAAGGGGGTTTCTTCTCGGCGCTTCGATCATCCTGTTTCGGATGTGCCCGGCCGTGCCTTGCCATGTGAAATAGCAACGGGCCGGTATGTTCTGAGAGGTGTCGGAGAACGAGAGCGCACGGGCCGGACAGCCGCAGCGACGTGTCTCGCGACCGCTCGCCGGGGGAATCAGCACCGTGCTGGCGGCCACGATCGCGGGGGTGAGCTTGGCCGCGCCGGTGGGTGCGCGGCCGGTGGCGCCGGACGCCGTGGCCATCGCCGCGGAGGCCGACACCGAGCAGTCGTTCTACAGCCCCGCCGCGGATCAGGTGCCGGGACCGCACGGGTCGATGATCCAATTGCGGCCGCTCACAGGCGATCCCGCGCTCGCGGGCGCGCGCAATTATCTGGTGCTGTACCGGTCGATCGACATGCAGGGCAATCCGGTCGCGGTCTCGGGCGCCCTGGCGGTTCCGGAAGGCGTACCACCGCCGGGCGGCTGGCCGCTCATCTCCTGGGCGCACGGCACCACCGGCGTCGCCGACATCTGCGCACCCTCGGCCGACACCTCCCCCGAATTTCCGGCGCACGACTACACCTCGCTGGTGCGCCGACTGCAGGAGCGCTGGGTCGCGGCCGGGTACGCGGTGGCGCAGACCGACTATCAGGGTCTGGGCACGCCCGGCCCGCACGGTTATCTGATCGGCACCGCCGAACAGCGCGCGGTCACCGATATGGCAAGGGCCGCACGGGAAGTCGATCCCGATATCGGCAAGCGCTGGGTGGCGATGGGGCATTCGCAGGGCGGCCAGGCCGCCATCTTCACCGATGCGCAGGCCCAACAGTGGGCACCGGACCTGCAATTGCTGGGTTCGGTGGCGCTCGCGCCCGCCTCCCATCAGGGCATCGGGCTGCAGGCCTCGCAGCTGGCCACCACCGCGGGCGTGGCGGGCGCGCTGACCCCGCTCACCGGCGGCGCGGTGTCGTTCCTGCCGCTGATCATTCGCGGCGCGCAGACGGCTGCGGACCTGGATCCCGCCCGATTCCTCACGCCCCGTGCGCTATCCATGCTCCCGCAGGCCGACACCGGCTGCATCGGCCAGCTGCGGCAGCCCGATTCCTGGGGCGGGCTCAGTGCCGACGATGTGTTCCTGCGCGGCGGCGATCCCACGAGCCTGGTCCGCGTCCTGAACGAGAACGACCCCGCCGCACTGTCTTTCACCCAGCCGCTGCTGGTGCTGCAGGGCCGCGCCGACACCACCGTCCCGGCCCTGGCCACCGACGCCATGGTGGTGCAGCAGCGCGCGGGTGGGCAGCCGGTGCAGTACCGCACCTACCCGGGCGCGGATCACCGCGGCGTCCTGAAGGCCTCGTTCAATGACGCGCTGGCCTGGGTGGACACCCGCTTCGGCCGCTAGCGCAGCCGGGCTCGGTCGTCAGCGCAGCCGGGCGAGGTTGCGCGCGCGGTCCTTCAGCAGATTGCGATCCTTCAGCAGCAGCATTCCGGCCCCGCAGCCCAGGGTGACCACCAGTGCCATCCAGCCGGGCAGCGACGAGATCGGCCCCTGCGGATCCCGGTACCAGTGCGGCGAATAGGCGACGCGCCCGAAACTGCTGCCGCGCAAGGCCACCACCAGGCAGGGCACGATCAGCACCGCGACCGCCACCACGGCGCTGCCCGCGGTCTCGGGCACGGCGACGCCGAAGCAGAATCCGATGATGAGGCCGGTGAGGGTCACCCCGAGGATCGGGATCACCGTGTACTGGTGGGCCAGGTCCGCGGTGCAGGCCGCGAACACCGCCAGTCCCCCGGTCACGGCCAGCGCGAGCCACGGCGTGCGCCAGCGTCGTCCGGCGGCCAGGCCCACCACCACCGCGAGCACCGGGAAGGGCGCGCTCCAATCCGGCCGCGGCACCGCGATGATCGCGCTGCCCGCATTGGCGATGGCGACCGACAGCAGCACGAGGGTCCCGTCGCGGCCCGGCAGCAGCAGCGCCGCCACCATCGCGGCGATGACGGTGATCGCGACCGCGACCGCCACCTGCGCCGGTGTGCCCGCGTGCCGTACGAACCATTCGGTCGAGAGCGCGGTCGCGGTGACGATGACCAGCGCCGAGAGGATCGGCCCGATCGCCAGGTCGGTATTCTCGTCTCCCGCCGCGGGATCCGTCTGCTGCATGGCGATGCCCGCCGCCAGCAGCACGGCCGCCAGCACCACCAGCCAGGTCGGCGGCGTGCCGCCGGAGGCCCAGGCGATGAGCGGATTGTCGTCGGCCGAGTCCGGCAGTGAGGTCTGATCGCCGATGAGGATCGCCGACAGCGCCCCGATCAGATACGCACCGGTCGCCACCGGCTTGCCGAACACCGCGACCGCGAGCGCGCCGAGCAGGATGCCGCTGAAGATGGAGTCGATGTAATTGACCGTGGTCATGGCCCCCGCGGTGGCCGCGTCCCGATTCCAGAGCTGGTCGATCGCCAGCATCACCACGCTGCCGCAGGCGGCGATCCACGCGCTGCGCCGCCCGAGCGCGACCACCAGCGCCGCCGACACCACCGCGAACGCCGCCCCCGCCGCGGCGGCCCGCGGCATGTTCAGCACCATCAGATCCAGTTGCAGCACCGGGCCTTCGGCGGAGGAACCGAGATCGAGCGGCGCCATCAGCAGCAGTCCGGCGATCACCGCGCCCAGCAGCGCACCCGCCGCCTCGACCGGTCCGGCGAATCTTCGGATGTCCGCGGGCGCGCTGACGCCCGGCGAACTTGCCAACGCGAACTTCGCGCCCATCTCGTCACCTCTCGTCGGTGATGCGACGCCTTCCGCGTTACAGCAATAACGAACAGCTATCTCCGGCCGAGGTTAACAGGGTTGCTATGAGTGAATTCTGAGAAGTGCAATCGGTCACACCGGCGAGCGCAACCAGGCTCGAGGGTCAGGCGCAGCGGAAGCGGAAGGGCGCCAGCGGGGTGATGCCGGGGACCGAGGTGACCTCGAGGGCGGCGTCGCCGTCGAGCGCACATCCGGTCGGGGTGCTGATCTGGACCCGGTAGCAGCCGGTCGCGCCGTTGTAGACGGCCGAGCCGTCGAGGCCGGTGGTGACCGTCGCGATCTTGGCTCCCCCGCCGCAGGGCCCGATATCGGCGGCGACGCCCGCCATTGGGAACTGTTCGGGCCCATAGACGGCCTGCACCTTCACCACCGGGTCGCCCGATGGTTCGGCACCTGCCAGGGGTGCCAGCGCGCACGCGGCAGCGAGAACGGATGTGACGAGCAGCGTGCGGCGCACCGGGCCTCCTTGGGTCGAGCCGAGGCGAATTGGCCTCCGCGCCAATATAGGCGGTGGACCGACCGCCCAGTCACATTCTGGGGAGACGGATCAGAGCGCGGAGACAGCGTCCGGGACCGCTACGGTGGCCGGTGTCGAGCTGCCCGCGGACCGGCCCGCCGCCGCGCACTGCTCGGAGGTGAAAGCGACTGCCGCGCCGAGCACTTCGAGATCCACCCGATCTCCGACGGCGGGCGCGTCCACGCTCACCCGGCGCACCTGGATCGGTTCGGGGCAGCCGTCGAGGTCGAGGGTGAGCATGATGTCCGCGCCCCGGAATTCGGCGGCCCGCACGGTCGCGCAGCCGTTATGGCCATTGGTGATGGCCCGCGCCAGCAGCTGTTCCGGCCGCATCATGACCGCGCCCGCACCGGTGGGCGCGTTCACCTGCACCGGAATCCGGCCCAGCACGGTCTCGGCCGTCTCGGCGCCGATGGTGGCGTCGAGCAGCACGGTGTCGCCGAGGAATCCGGCGGTGAACAGATCAGCCGGAGCCGCGTACACCTCTTCCGGAGTCCCGACCTGGGTGAAGCGACCCGAGCACATGACCGCCACCTGATCGGCGAAGGACAGCGCCTCCTCCTGGTCGTGGGTGACCAGGATGCTGGTCATGCCCGCCGCGCGCAGGGTTTCGGCGACGGCCTGCCGGGTGGCGGCGCGCAGTCCGGTGTCGAGGGCGCTGAAGGGCTCGTCGAGCAGCATGAGCTTGGGCTTGCGCGCCATGGCGCGGGCCAGCGCCACGCGCTGCTGCTGCCCGCCGGAGAGCTGGTGCGGCCGCCGATCGGCGTAAGACGGGTCCAGCGAGACCATTTCGAGCAGCTCGGCCACGTGCTCCCGGTGCTTGCGCTTGCCGCCCAGGCCGCCGCCGAGCCCGTAGGCGATGTTCTGCCCCACGGTCAGATGCGGGAACAGCGCGCCGTCCTGTGCCACGTACCCGATGGCGCGGCGATGCGGCGGCAGCGAGAACCCTTGCCGGGTAATGGTTTCCCCGCCGACGGACACCGAGCCCGCGTCCGGGTTCTCGAAGCCCGCGATCACCCGCAGCAGCGTGGTCTTGCCGCAGCCGGAGGAGCCGACCACCGCGGTGGCGCTGCCGTCGGCGACCACGAGGCTGATGCCGTCGAGCACCGGCGCGTGTCCGAAGGTCTTCGAAACCTGGTCTACGACAAGACGACTCACAGTCCCGCCGCCTTCCTGGATTGGGTGAACAGCAGATAGGTGACCGGCACCGAGGCGATGATCATGATGAGCGCGTACGGCGCGGCCGCCGCGTAGTCCAATTCGCCCGACAGCTGCCAGAACTGCATGGCGAGCGTGCGGGTCCCATTGGGAGCGAGCAGCAGGGTGGCGGTGAGCTCGGTGGCCACGGCCACGAACACCATGGCCGCCGCCGCGGCCGCCGCGGGCGCGGTCAGCCGCAGCGTGACTCGGAAGAAGGTTGCGGCGGGCGACTTTCCGAGCACCTGTGAGGCCTCCTCCAGTCCGACCGGCACCTGCGCCAGGCCCGCCCGCACGCTCACCAGGGCGCGCGGCAGGAACATGAGCGTGTAGGCGGCCAGGATGGTCGCGGCGGTCTGATAGAGCGCGGGCAGCCAGCGAATGCTCACCGTCACCAGCGCCAGCGCGACCACGATGCCGGGCAGCGAGCTGGTGATGTAGTTGGCTCCCTCGATGATTCGCGCGAATCGCGAGGTCGAGCGGACCGCGATCCAGGCCACCGGAAATGCGCACAGTGTGGTGATGACCGCGGCCGTGACGGCCAAACCGAGGGTCTGGCCCAGGGATTCGCCGATCTCGCCGGTGTCCCATACCGCCGAGCCGCCGATCTTCAGCCAGCGCCCGATGGTCCACAGCGGCACCCCCAGCGTGGCGGCCAGTGCGCCCGTCAGCAGGGCGAACATGGGAATCCGGCCCAGCCCCAGCCGAATCCGGTTCGCGCCGCGCTGCGCGCCGCCGCCGATGCGGGCGTAGCGGGCCCGCCCGCGCACCGCGGACTCACCGGCCAGCAGCACCAGGCACAGCACCACCAGCACCCCGGACAGCGTGCTGCCCGCCGCCCCGGCGAAACTGGACTGGTACTGCTCGAAGATGGCGGTGGTGAAGGTGTCGAACCGGATCATGGCGAAGGCGCCGTACTCGGCCAGCAGATGCAGCGAGATGAGCAGTCCCCCACCGAGAATGGCCAGCCGCAATTGAGGCAGCACGACGCGCGCGAAAACGGCGACCGGCCCGGAGCCCAGGGCCCGAGCCGATTCCTCCACGGCGGGATCCAGTCGCCGCAAGGTGGCCGCCGCCGGCAGATACACCAGCGGGAAGTACGAGACGGTCGCGACGATCACCGCGGCCCACAGCCCGTGCAGCGAGGGGATCGCGCTCACCCAGCCGTAACTGTTGACGAACGCCGGAACCGCCAGCGGGGCCGCGAAGATCGGTCCCCACCAGGCCGCGCCCGGCACGTCGGTGCGTTCCACGATCCAGGCCAGGCCCACGCCCAGCGCGACGCAGATCGGCACCGTCAGCACCACCAATTCGGCGGTGTTGCGCAGCAATTCGCCGACGCGGGGGCGGAAGATCAAGTGCGCGGTCTCGTTCCAGCCGGTCGAGACCAGGGTGGACACGATGTAGCCCAGCGGCACGAAGGTGGCCGCCACCATGAGCAGGGCGGCGATCGTGACGACCGACCCGGGCCGAGGGGCCCGGGTCGTCGACGCCTGCGCGGCGGGTACAGCGGTCCGAACAGACACGGTTACAGCAGGCCCGCCTCGGTCATGAGCTGCGTGACCTTCTTGGCGTCCAGCTTGCTCGGGTCGATCTTGGGCGCGTCCAGCGAGGCCAGCGGCGGCAACGCCGGGTTGGCGGCGACGTCGGAGGCCACCGGGTACTCCATGGAGTCACCGGTCTGCAGGACCGTCTGGCCCTTCTTGGAGGTGATGAAGTTGAGGAACTTCTGGGCGTTGGCCTGGTTCTTGCTCGACTTCAGCACGCCGCCACCGGAAATGGAGACGAAGGCGCCCGGGTCCTGGCTCTTGAAGTAGAACAGCTGGGTGTTGCCGCTGTTCTCCTTGGTCTTGGCCTGGTCCTTGAACCAGTAGTAGTGGTAGATGATGCCGCCGTCGATCTGACCGGCGTTGGCGTCCTTCATGACGGAGGTGTTCGTCTTGTCGGCGACGACGTTGTCCTTCATGCCCTTGAGCCACGCCTTGGTAACGTCCTCGCCCTTCTGGGCCAGCAGCGCGGCCACGATGGCCTGGAAGTCCGCACCGGCCGGGGCGGCGCCCCAGCGGCCCTTCCACTGCGGCTGCTGCAGATCCAGCAGCGACTTGGGCAGCTGGTCGGCCGCGAGCTTGGCGGTGTTGTAGACGAAAACGGTGGAGCGCGCGGCGATTCCGGTCCACTTGCCGGTGGAGGGCCGGAACTGCTCGGGCACCTGCGCCAGGGTGTCCTTGTCGACGTCGGCGAACAGGCCGGCGTTCTCGACCAGCGCCATGGCCGGGGAGTTCTCGGTGAGGAAGACGTCGGCCTTGGAGTTGGAGCCCTCGGCGACGAGCTGGTTGCCCAGGTCGGTGTCGCCGCCGTTGCGGACGGTCACCTTGATGCCGGTGTCCTTGGTGAACGCCGCGATCCACTCCTTGGTGAGGGATTCGTGCTGGGCGTTGTAGACCAGGATCTCGTTGTCGTCCTTCGACGAGTTCGAGCAGGCGGTGGTCGCGCCGAGCACGGCGATCGCCGCCAGCGCTCCGGATACCAGTTTCCATCGAGCCGCCGTCATGACCGTCCTTTCACTCGCCCCGACCTCACCTCTGAGGTTTGCCTAACCAACGTACAGTCCCATGTCACCGGTTCAAATGCCACCCCGCCAATCGACGCGGAATCGCTGTAATCTGCGGTCGTTCACCAACCGAAGATCGGCCCGAGTCGAAGGATCTCGATGACCCTGAATCGCCGCACCCCTCTGACCATCGGACTCGGCGTGGCGGCCGTGGTACTCGTGGGCGGAGGCATCGCCACCGCGGTGACGTTGAACGGCAAGGATTCCGGGACCAGCGAGGACAAGCGCGTCGAGACGGCGGTGCGCGACTTCTACACCGCGATGTCCACCGGCGGCCCCTCCCAGGCGGTCGGCAAGACCTGCGCCGGCGACCGCGCCCAGTACGACGCGCTGCCCGAGGCCCAGAAGAAGGCCATGGATCGGGGCAGGGTCACGATGCGCGTCGATTCGGTCCAGGGCATCACCATTGCCGGTGATCGCGCCACCGCCGTCACCCTCGGCACCTTCAGCGTGCCCGGCGCGGCGGACAGCAAGCGCTCCGCCAATGAACACCTGCGCAAGGAAGACGGCGTATGGAAGGTCTGCTCCACCGACGCGAAATAGGACGGCCATGACCTGCTGCGGCCCGAATCGACGACAACTACTCGGCATGATCGCGGCGGCAGCGGCGATCCCGGCGGTGTGGGCGAGTCCGGCTCGCGCGCAGGCGGGTCCACTCGTGGTGACCAATCTGGAGGTCGTGACCATTACCGAGGGGTCGGCCGTCTTCACCTGGACGACCCTCGGCCCCGACGCCGCGGGCAATCCCGTTCCGGTCGAGACCGACAGTGAGGTCTGGCTCGGCCCCGCCGACGGATCCGGACTGCGGCAGGTCTTCGGCGACTCGCGCCCGACCGCCTACCACTATGCCGAGGTCACCGGCCTGGAGCCGGGTCGCACCTACCGCTTCGAGGCGCGCTCCGCGGGCATCGCGGCCACGCCCGCGGTGAATGTGGTGACGCGCCAGCCGAATACACCGGAGGCGCAGGGCGTCTTCACGACCCTGGTGCCGCCGCCCGGTCGCCTGCTGCGAACCCTCGCGCTCACCAACGACATTCACTACGGCGAGGAGGTCAGCGGCATCATCACCGCGGGCCTGCCGCCCGGCTTCCGCCAAGAGCCCGGTCTCGCACCGTATCCCGAGGTCATGCTCACCGCGCTGCTGGACGATATGCACCGGCCCGATCGCGCCGTCGACCATCTGCTGCTGGCCGGTGACCTCACCGCCGAGGCGACGCCCGAGCAGGTGCGCGGCGTCCACTCCCACCTCGCGAACTGGGGTGTGGCGGGCCGGGACTGGTTCGCCGCCCGCGGTAATCACGACCGCCCGCACGTCGGCTCCGACTACGCGAGCTGCACCCCGTACCTGGACCACAACGACTGCTATGGCGATTCCTTCTCCGCCAGACAGCAATTGGTGTCGCACGAGGTCAGTGAGCTGCGCCTGATCGCACTCGACACCACCGAACTCGATATCGCGGGCGGGACCATGGACCGATCCCAGCTCGACGAGCTGCGCGACCTGCTCACCGGTGATCCCGACCGCCCCACACTGCTTTTCGGCCACCACCCGGTCACCACGGAATCCGGATGGTCCAACCTCGCGGGACCGAGCTTCATCCTGAACGCCGCGAATGCCGCTGAGCTGCAATCGATCTACGCCTCCGCGCCCGGCGTCTTCCTGCACCATTCCGGCCACACCCACCGCAACCGCCGAACCAGGCCCGATCTGCCCATCCCCGTCGAATTCCTGGAAGTGGCCGCCTGCAAGGAGTATCCGGGCGGCTACACGCTGCTCCGTCTCTACGAGGGCGGCTACATGGCCAACTTCTACAAGACCCGCACCGAGGGCGCGCGCCGCTGGAGCAACCGTTCGCGCGGTGAATACTTCGGTCTACTGCCCGAATACACGCTCGGCACCACCGCAGACCGCAATCACACGGTGCTGCGGGACCTCACGGGAGTGTCACCCGCCTGAACACGAAAACGCCTCCCATGTCCGGCATGGGAGGCGTTTCCTCGATGGAGCGAGCGGCGGGAGTCGAACCCGCGTGTACGGCTTTGCAGACCGCTACCTAGCCCCTCGGTCACACCCGCATCGTGGCTCCAATAGTGCGGCAAATCGGGCGCGCCGCCGAGGTTTCGAATCACCGTGATTTGTACGAGTGACCGGATCGGCTCGGCGCGTCAACCAACCGGTCGGCGACGTGCGATGATCGGTGGCATGTCGCGTCCACGTCCGCTGCCGCTCGATCCGATCGAGGAGGCGCATCGTCAGTGGACCGAGCACGGCTGGGGGGACGTGGCCGACGGCATGGCGGCGGTGACGTCACTGGTTCGGGCGCAGCAGATCGTGATGGCGCGGGTGGACGAAGCTTTGCGACCGTCCGGTTTGACCTTTTCCCGGTACGAGCTACTCATGTTGCTGAGTTTCAGCAAAACCGGCGCGCTGCCCATGGCCGTGGCCAGCGCCCGGCTGCAGGTGCACCCCACCTCAGTCACCAATACGGTCGACCGACTCGAAGCCGCCAACTTGGTGAAGCGTGTCCCACACCCGAGTGACCGGCGGGCGACGCTCATCGAAATAACCGATGCCGGAAGGGATTTGGTGTCCAAGGCCACCACTGAACTGAACCGGCGGGTTTTCGCCGAGGCGGGCCTGCCGCCGGAACGATTGCAGTTGCTGCTGCAATTGCTGTCGGAGTTCCGACAGGCGGCCGGCGACTTCGATCCCGGTAGCTCCGCCACCCGCTGGGCCGGTCAGTAACTCTTCAGCGACCCAGCAGCCAATTTCCTGCGTCATAGTCTTGGATTCGGCCCGCAAAAGGTTCACCATTGAGGCCATGGTGCTGGTCCTCGGGGTGTCGGCGGGCGCTGCTGGCGCACGCGCCATGCTCACCCATTCCGACCAGCCTCACCTGCCCCCCATCGACCGTTGCAAGGTCCTACGCCGTGCCGGTGGCGGGAGCATGGAGGAGGCTGTGTTCGAGGCCATTCGGCTGATGCGTAAATCGGCCGCCAAGCGGGACGAATTCATTACCGGCATCGCCGTGACCTGTCGCTGCAACACCCATGCCGAATCCGTCCGGACCGCCGCGGGCCGCAATCGCCTCACCGTCATCGACGAGCCGGTGGCCCAGCTCAGATATCTCAGATTCACCGGCAGACTGCCCACCGAGGGTTCGATCTTGCTCTACGACCTAGGCGCCTCCGGTCTGACCCTCACCCAGATCGACTGCCGTACCGATGCCATCCTCGCCCACAAGCGCAGCACCGTGCTGGGCGGTGACGGCCACGACGCCCTGCTGCGCTGGCTGCTCGCCCGCAGCGGCGTCACCCTCGACCTGGCGGCCACCCGCCGCGAGAAGGAGGCGCTGGCCAACGAGCGCGTCCTGGCCGTCTGCGACCCGATCACCGGGCAGCGCACCGTGGTCACCCGCAGTGATTTCGCCGAACTGGTCGAAGCGGGCATTCATCACTCGGCCTCCTTCGTCCGCCACATGATCGGCGAGACCGGCGTCCGGCCGACCGGCATCGCCCTATTGGGGGGCTGTACCCGCAACAAGAGCATTCGCGACGAGCTGAAGGGCCAGCTCGATCTGCCGCTCATCTACGATCCCGAGCCCGAATTCGTCTCCACCCGCGGCGCGGTCTTACTCGCCGCCGAACGGCCTTCCGCCCGCAGCATCCGCAGCGTCCATCTGACGCCCCACTCCGGTGCGCACGAGGCCCCCTCCTCCCCCGTCTCCCGCCGCAAACTCGTTGCGGCGGTGGCGGTTACCGCCACCCTCGGCGGAACGATCGTCGGCGCACTGGCCATGAACCGCGACGGCGGCGACCACACCGACGGCAAGCCCCCGACCGTCGAAGTCGTCGGCCCGCCCAAACACGGCTGAGCGCAGCCGATCACCGCTGAACGCGAAAAGGGGTTCGGGGACCTGGTCCCCGAACCCCTTTCAGCAGCAGCTGAATTCGATCAGCGGTTGGTGAAGTTCGCCGGACGCTTCTCGACGAAGGCGGTCATGCCTTCCTTCTGATCCTCCGTCGCGAAGAGCGAGTGGAAGACGCGACGCTCGAAGCGCAGCCCCTCGGTGAGGGTGGTCTCGAAGGCGCGGTCGACCGCTTCCTTGGCGATCATCACGGACGGCAGCGACATGGACGCGATGGTCTCCGCGACCTCCATGGCGGTGGAGACCAGCTCGGCGGCGGGGACGATGCGCGAGACCAGGCCCGCGCGCTCCGCCTCCTCGGCATCCATGTTCCGGCCGGTGAGGATGAGATCCATGGCCTTGGCCTTGCCGACCGCGCGGGTGAGGCGCTGCGAGCCGCCCATGCCGGGGATGACGCCGAGCTTGATCTCGGGCTGCCCGAACTTGGCGGTGTCGGCGGCGATGAGGATGTCGCACATCATGGCCAGTTCGCAGCCGCCACCGAGGGCGTAGCCGGCGACCGCGGCGATGATGGGCTTACGGAACGCGACCAGTCGGTCCCAACCGGCGAAGTGATCGGCCAGGAACATGTCCATGTAGGACTTGGACTGCATCTCCTTGATGTCCGCACCGGCCGCGAAGGCCCGCTCGGATCCGGTCAGCACGACCGCGCCGATCTCGTTGTCGTTCTCGAGCTCGTCCAGGGCCGCCGAGATATCGGTCAGGACCTGCGAGTTCAGCGCGTTGAGGGCCTTCGGCCGATTGAGCGTGATGAGGGCAACGCGGCCTTTACGCTCCAGCAGAATGGTCTCGAAGTCGGTCACGCCGGTTCCTCTCCCGATCGCTTGCGGATATCGGTGACGATAGCGGAGAAGTCCTTGCCCGCTTCGTCCTGGTTGAAGCGGCTGTAGATCTCCGCCGCCAGCAGACCGAGCTGTCCGTCGACGCCATTGCCGCGCAGCGCGCTGGCCGCCAGACCGAGGTCCTTGGTCATGAGCGCGGTCGCGAAGCCCGGCTTGTAGTCATTGTTGGCCGGGCTGGCCGGAACCGGGCCGGGCACCGGGCAATACGAGGTCAGCGCCCACGATTGGCCCGAGGCGGTGGAGACCACGTCGAAGAACTTGTCATGGGTGAGGCCCAGCTTCTCGCCCAGCACAATGGCTTCCGAGAGGCCGATCATGGAGATGCCCAGCAGCATGTTGTTGCAGATCTTGGCGGCCTGGCCGACGCCCGCGCCGCCGCAGTGCACGACCTTGCCGCCCATGACCTCCAAAAGCGGCAGGGCGGCGGCGAAGTCGGCATCCGCGCCGCCCACCATGAAGGTGAGGGTGCCCGCCGCAGCGCCCGCCACGCCGCCGGAGACCGGGGCGTCCAGGGCCCGATGTCCCTCCGCGGCAGCGAGTTCCGCGGCCTGCTTGGCATCGGCGACATCGATGGTGGAGCAGTCGACGAACAGGGTGCCGGGCTTGGCGGCGGAGAGGACCTCGTTGTAGAGGTCGAGCACGATGCGCCCGTTGGGCAGCATGGTTATGACGATGTCGGAGGCCGAAACCGCCTCGGCGGCAGTGGCTACGACGGTCGCGCCGTCCTCGCGGGCCTGGGCCTGCGCGGCGGGGACCGGATCGAAGGCCAGCACCTCGTATCCGGCCTTGACCAGGTTGGCGGCCATCGGCCCGCCCATGTGGCCGAGCCCGAGGAACCCGACCTTGGTGTTGTTGCTCATTATACGTCCTTTGGTGCGGCCAAACCCAATTCGCGATCGCCGAGCGCGCCGAAGTAGGCGTCCACATCGGCCTCGGTGACGTCCGCGAGGGTGGCGGGCGACCACTGCGGGTTGCGGTCCTTGTCGATGACCTGGGCGCGAATGCCTTCCACCAGGTCGTGGGTGTTGAGGGAGGCGATGGAGACCCGGTACTCCTGGTTCAGCGCGTCCTCGAGGTCGGCGGCCCGGCGCGCGTTGCGCAGCGAGCGCAGCGTGACCTTCAGCGCCACCGGGGATTTCGACAGCAGGTCCTCGGCGGCCTTGGCGGCCTCGGCGCGGCCGTCGATGCGCAGCCGGTGCGCGATCTCCTCGACGGTGTCGGCGCTGTAGCAGGAGTCGATCCAGTCCTGCTGCGCGATGAACTCCGAAACCGGTGCGGGCTGCGCGAATTTCGCGATGGCCACGTCGACCTCGTTGTCGTGCAGGGCCTCCAGCAGCGCCGGCAGGTGCTCCGACGGCACGAAGTAGTCGGCGAATCCGGCCGCGATGGCGTCACCGGCGGACATGCGCGCGGTGGTGAGCCCGACGTGGGTGCCGATCTCGCCGGGCGCGTGCGCCAGCAGGTAGGTGCCGCCCACGTCCGGGATGAAGCCGATGCCGACCTCGGGCATGCCGATCTTGGACCGCTCGGTCACGATGCGGTGCGAGGCATGCCCGGACAGGCCGACGCCGCCGCCCATGACGATGCCGTCCATGACCGCGACATACGGCTTGGGGTAGCGGTAGATGTACGCGTTGAGGATGTACTCGTCGCGCCAGAACTTCCCGGTGTCCGAGTCGGCGGCGACCCGCGCCGAATCACCCTGGGCAACAAGGTTCTTCGCATCGTTGTGGATGGCGACGATATCGCCGCCCGCGCACAGCCCGCGCTCGCCGGCACCGGTGAGCACCACCGCGCGCACCTCGTCGTCCTCGGCCCAGGCGCGCAGCGCGTCCAGGATGACCAGCGCCATGGCGTGGGTGAGCGCGTTGATGGCCCGCGGCCGGTTCAGCGTGATCAGGCCGAGCCCGTCCCGCTTCTCGATCAGAACGTCGGGTTCCGTCATGCTGCTCCTACCACCGAGCGGGCGACGACCACCCGCATGATCTCGTTCGTCCCCTCGAGAATCTGATGCACCCGCAGGTCGCGGACGATCTTCTCGATGCCGTATTCGGCCAGGTAACCGTAGCCACCGTGCAATTGCAGGGCCTTGTTGGCCACCTCGAACCCGGCGTCGGTGGCGAACCGCTTGGCCATGGCGCACAGCTCCACCTTGTCGGGGGCGTCGGCGTCCAGGGCGGCCGCGGCGCGCCACAGCAGGGTGCGGGCGGCCTCCAGGGAGGTCCGCATATCGGCCAGCTCGAACTGCAGGGCGGTGTTGTCCAGCAGCCGGGAGCCGAAGGCCTTGCGCTGGGCCATGTACGCCACGGTCTGGTCGAGCGCGGCCTGCGCCCCGCCCATCGAGCAGGCGGCGATGTTCAGCCGCCCGCCATTGAGCCCGTTCATGGCGATGCGGAAGCCATTGCCCTCCGCGCCCAGCAGGTTGGCCGCGGGCACCCGGGCATTGTCGAGAATGACCTGGCGGGTGGGCTGGGCGTTCCAGCCCATCTTCCGCTCATTGGCCCCGAACGACAGCCCCGGCGTATCGGCCGGGACGATGAACGCCGAGATGCCGCGCGCCCCTTCGTTTCCGGTGCGCGCCATGATCACGTACACGTCGGAGCTGCCCGCGCCGGAGATGAATTGCTTGACGCCGGTGAGCAGGTAGTCGTCGCCGTCGCGAACGGCCTTGGTGCTCAAGGCCGCCGCGTCGGAGCCGACACCGGGCTCGGTCAGCGCGTAGGAGGCCAGCAGGTCCATCGACGTCAGGCCCGGCAGCCACCGATTGCGTTGCGTCTCATCGCCGTAGGTGTCGATCATCCACGTCGCCATATTGTGGATGGAGATGTAGGCGGCCACGGCCGGGCAGCCGGTGGCCAGCTGCTCGAAGATGCGCACGGCGTCCAGCCTGCGCAGCTCCGAGCCGCCCACGTCCTCGCGCACGTAGATGCCGCCCAGGCCGAGCGAGCCCGCCTTGCGCAGCACATCCACCGGGAAGTGCTTGCGCTCATCCCATTCCAGGGCATTGGGCGCGAGCAGTTCGTCGGCGAAGGAGCGGGCGGTCTCGACGATCGCCTTCTCGTCTTCGTCAAGTACGAACATCGGGTCAGTCCATGGTCGGGATGACGAAGGCGTTGGACTCCTTGAGCCCGGCGGGCCAGCGCTGCGTCACCGTCTTGGTCTTGGTGTAGAAGCGGATCGAGTCCGGGCCGTGCTGGTTGAGATCGCCGAAGCCGGAACGCTTCCAGCCGCCGAAGGTGTGGTACGCGATCGGCACCGGGATCGGGACATTGATGCCGACCATGCCGACCTGCACGCGGGCGGCGAAGTCGCGGGCGGTGTCGCCGTCGCGGGTGAAGATAGCGACGCCATTGCCGTACTCGTGCTCGTTGGCCAGGCGCAGGCCCTCTTCGAAGTCCTTGGCGCGCACGATCGACAGCACGGGGCCGAAGATCTCTTCCTTGTAGATCCGCATGTCGGAGGTGACGCGGTCGAACAGCGTTGCGCCCGCGAAGAATCCGTCCTCGCCGCCCTCGACCACCAGCCCACGGCCGTCGATGACCAGCTCCGCGCCCTCGTCGACGCCGATCTGCACGTAGTTGTTCACCCGGTCCACGCCGTCGCGGCCGACCAGCGGGCCGAAGTCCGCGCCCGGGTCGTCGGAGACGCCGACATTGAGCTTGTTGATGCGCTCGACGAGCTTGGCGCGCAGGCGATCCGCGGTCTCCTCGCCCACCGGCACGGCGACCGAGATGGCCATGCAGCGCTCACCGGCCGAGCCGTAGCCCGCGCCGATCAGCTGGTCGGCCACATCGTCGAGGTCGGCGTCGGGCATGACGATGGCGTGGTTCTTGGCGCCGCCGAAGCACTGCGCGCGCTTGCCGTTCGCGGACGCGGTCTCGTAGATGTACTGCGCGATCGGGGTCGAGCCCACGAAACCGACGGCCTTGATGCGCTCGTCGTGCAGCAGGGTGTCAACGGCCTCCTTGTCGCCATTGACGACATTGAAGATGCCCGCGGGCAGTCCGGCCTCGAGGAACAGCTCGGCCAGCCGCACCGGCACCGAGGGGTCGCGCTCGGAGGGCTTGAGCACGAAGGCATTACCGCAGGCCAGCGCGGGACCGGCCTTCCACAGCGGGATCATGGCCGGGAAGTTGAACGGGGTGATGCCCGCGACGACACCGAGCGGCTGGCGCATGGAGTACACGTCGATGCCGGTGCCGGCGCTCTCGGTGTACTCGCCCTTGAGCAGATGCGGAATGCCGCAGGCGAATTCGATGACCTCGAGGCCGCGCTGGATATCGCCCTTGGCGTCGGCGATGGTCTTGCCGTGCTCGCTGGACAGCAGCGCGGCCAGGGAATCCATCTCGTCCTGCACCAGGGTCAGGAACTTCATGAGCACGCGCGCCCGGCGCTGCGGGTTGGTGGCGGCCCACGCGGGCTGCGCGGCGGCGGCGTTCGCGATGACCGCCTCGACCTCACTTTTGCTCGCCAGCGGCACCTTGGCCTGAACCTGTCCGGTGCTCGGGTTGAAGACATCGCCGAAGTTGCCCGAAGTTCCCGGGACGTGCTTCCCGCCGATGAAATGGGTGAGTTCGCGAACCATGCCAGTCCTGTCTCTGAGCTTGCGCGCAGATTGCGCGTTCTGTGGCGATCCTATAGTTGGACATCCAAGTATTGGGTGTGGGATAATTCACAAGCCCGATGCCGATTGGGGTTTCAGGGGGAACCCCTGAGAGCCTCCGAGAGTTGGAGCAAACACGCATGCCCGAGTTGCATGTCCCGGTTCATCCAGTGCGGTTCGTGACCGCCGCTGCCCTGTTCGATGGCCATGACGCGGCCATCAACATCATGCGAAGAATCCTTCAGGCCCAGGGGGCCGAGGTGATTCATCTGGGGCATAACCGGGCCGTGCGGGAGGTCGTGGACGCGGCGGTGACCGAGGACGTGCAGGGCGTCGCGGTCAGCTCGTACCAGGGCGGGCACATCGAGTACTTCGAGTACCTGGCCAAGGCGTTGAAGGAGGCCGGGGCCGGGCACGTGAAGATCTTCGGCGGGGGTGGCGGCGTGATCATTCCCGAGGAGATCGCGCGGCTGGCAGAGGCGGGGGTGACGATCTTCTCGCCCGAGGACGGGCAGCGACTCGGGCTGCCGGGGATGATCAATCAGCTGATTTCGGCTTGCGACGTGGATCTTTCGCTCGAGCCCGCGAATATCGACGCGGTGCTGAGCGGGGACCGGGCGGCGCTGGCACGCACCCTGACCTGTCTGCAGCAGGGGACGCTGTCCGACGCGGACCGGGCGGCGCTGACCGCCGCGGCGGCCGCTCGCCATGTGCCCGTGCTGGGCATCACCGGCACCGGCGGCTCCGGAAAGTCCTCTCTCACAGACGAACTCATTCGACGCCTGCGCACCGACCAGCAGGACAAGCTGCGGGTGGCGGTGCTGGCGGTGGATCCGACGCGGCGGCGCGGCGGCGGCGCGCTGCTGGGCGACCGGATCCGGATGAACTCTCTCGATGGCGAACGGGTGTACTTCCGGTCGCTGGCCACCCGCGGTGAGCGGGAGCTGCCGCACGATATCGACACCATGGTGATCGCCTGCAAGGCAGCGGGATTCGATCTGGTGATCCTGGAGACGCCCGGCATCGGACAGGGCGATGCGGCCATCGCCGAGCACGTGGATGTGTCGCTGTACGTGATGACGCCGGAGTTCGGGGCGGCCTCCCAGCTCGAGAAGATCGACATGCTCGATTACGCGGATGTGGTGGCCATCAACAAGTTCGAGCGGCGCGGGGCCGAGGACGCGCTGCGCGATGTGTCACGGCAGCTGGTGCGGAATCGGGAGGACTTCCACGCCATGCCGGAGGGTATGCCGGTATTCGGCACCAGCGCGGCCACTTTCAACGATGACGGGGTGACGGCGCTCTACCAGCACCTCGCCGGGCTGCTCGGCGAGCAGGGGCTGCCCTTGCAGGAGGGCGTACTCCCCCGGGTCGAGACGCGTGCATCCACCCGGTTCGCGCAGCTCATCCCGCCCGCGCGGGTCCGGTACCTGGCCGAAATCGCCGAGACAGTACGCGATTACCACTCGGAGACCGCACGGCAGATCGAAGCGGCGCAACGGGTTCAGCGGCTGGAGCAGGTGCTCGCTGAATTGCCGGATGACGAACCCGTCAGCGCATTACTGGACAAGGCGAAGCAGACACTCACTCCGGAAAACGCCGCGCTGCTTGCCGAATGGCCCGCGGTCGCGGAGTCGTATCAGGGTGACGAGCAGGTGGTGAAGGTCCGGGATCGAGAACTGCGGACCACGCTGCGCCGGGAGACGTTGTCGGGCAGTTCGATTCCGCGCGTCGCACTCCCCCGCTTCACCGATCACGGTGAGCTGCTGCGGTTCCTGCGCTCGGAGAATCTGCCGGGCCGGTTCCCGTTCACGGCCGGTGTGTTCCCGTTCAAGCGGGACAACGAGGATCCCGCGCGCATGTTCGCCGGTGAGGGCGATGCGTTCCGGACCAATCGCCGGTTCAAAGTGCTCTCCGAACATGCCGAGGCCAAACGGCTTTCGACGGCCTTCGACTCGGTGACCCTGTACGGGCACGATCCGGCGGAACGGCCCGACATCTACGGCAAGGTGGGGACCTCGGGGGTTTCCATCGCCTCGCTGGACGATATGAAGGTCCTCTACGACGGCTTCGACCTGGACGCACCGACCACCTCGGTGTCGATGACCATCAACGGGCCCGCCCCGACCATCCTGGCCTACTACCTCAATTCCGCCATTGACCAAGCGGTGGAACAGTTCTCGGCCGAACAGGGCCGCGAGCCGACGGCGGAGGAGGCGCGGGAGCTGCGCGCCCGCACGCTGGCCACGGTGCGCGGCACCGTGCAGGCCGACATCCTCAAGGAAGACCAGGGCCAGAACACCTGCATCTTCTCCACCGAATTCAGCCTGCGCATGATGGCCGACATACAGGAATGGTTCGTGCGCAACGGCGTTCGCAACTTCTACTCGGTATCGATCTCCGGCTATCACATCGCCGAAGCCGGGGCGAATCCGATCAGCCAGCTGGCCTTCACGCTGTCCAACGGATTCACCTATGTGGAGGCATATCTCGCGCGCGGCATGCACATCGACGATTTCGCGCCCAACCTGTCGTTCTTCTTCTCCAACGGCATGGACGCCGAGTACTCGGTGATCGGCCGGGTGGCGCGGCGCATCTGGGCGATCGCCATGCGCGACAAGTACGGGGCCAACGAGCGCTCGCAGAAGCTCAAGTACCACGTGCAGACCTCCGGGCGGTCGCTGCACGCACAGGAGATGAGCTTCAACGACATTCGCACCACGCTGCAGGCGCTGATCGCCGTCTACGACAACTGCAACAGCCTGCACACCAATGCCTACGACGAGGCCGTCACCACGCCGACCGAGGAATCGGTGCGGCGGGCGCTGGCGATCCAGCTCATCATCAACCGCGAGTGGGGGTTGGCGATGAACGAGAATCCGCTGCAGGGCAGCTTCATCATCGACGAACTCACCGATCTGGTCGAAGAGGCCGTGCTGCGCGAATTCGAGCGGATCAGCGAACGCGGCGGCGTGCTCGGCGCGATGGAGACCGGCTATCAGCGCGGGCGCATCCAGGACGAGTCCATGCTCTACGAACGCCGCAAGCACGAGGGCAGCCTGCCGATCATCGGCGTCAACACCTTCCGCAATCCGCACGAGGAGGAACACCGGGTGCTGGAGCTGGCGCGCGGCACGGAGGCGGAGAAACAGTCTCAGCTGCAACGAGTCAGCGAATTCACCGCGAAGCATCGCGACGAGGCTCCGGCCGCACTGGCCCGGCTGGCGGCGGCCGCGGCGGGCGACGACAACGTCTTCGAGGTTCTGATGGACGCCGCGAGAGTCTGCACGCTACAACAGATCACGGAGACCTTCTTCACGGTGGGTGGACAGTACCGACGTAACGTCTGACCCCGGGCAGGACCACCACTGCCCAGGGCGCATGGGAATTTCCGAACAGCAGCAATTTTCGAGCTATACCGGAATGGTTCGGTTCGATTGCAGCTGACAGGAAGTCGATGATGCGTAAAACCAGCGTGAGAACCACCGCCAAGCTGTTGGCCGTCGCCGTGCCGTTCGCGGCCGCCGCCACCCTGTTCTCGGGAGTGGCGTCCGCGGCGGCACCGGACGCCGCTCCGGTCGCGGTCACCGCGCCGGTGCAGGCCGCACCGGTCGCCGACGGCATCCAGCTGGATCCGGTGGCCACCAACCCGAATGCCCAGTTCCCCGACCCGGCGCTGAACGGCGCGGCCGCGGGCGCGCTGACCGGCAGCGCGGGCGGCGCGGCGCTCGGCTCGGCCATCGGCTCCATCCCCGGAGCGCTGGGCGGCTCCGCCCTGGGCGCGCTGATCGGCGGCGGTATCGGCGCACTGGTCGGCATTCTCGACCCGAACGTCATCCCGCAGATCCTGCCCTGACACCTGTCCGATTCCGGTGCCTCCTGTCCCGATTCGCAGTGCCGCATGTCCGATTCGATGGCCCGCGGCCGATGCGCGTGAAACAATCCGGAGCAGGCTGACCCAGACGGAAGGCACCTCATGGACCTTGCGGGAATGACTGTCGTCGACGCGCATATTCACCAGTGGGATCCGCTGACCACCCCGCGGGAGTTCAGCGGGCTGGCGAAGCTGTTCCGCTACGTGCCGGTCCCCATCGATGTCGCCAAGCGGCTGGCGCCGCGGCGCGATCGCGAATTCGTCGGGGACCCAACGCCGTTCGTGCACCCGTACCTGCCGCGCGACTACCGGGCGGACGCCGCGGAGGTGCCGGTCGAGGCGATCGTGCACATCGAGGTGGAGTGGAACGAGAAGGGACCGCTCGCGCCCGCCAATGAGACCCGGTGGGTATCGAGCCTGCCGTTCGGCGTGGACACGCCGGCGCTGGGCGCGATCGTCGGCGCGGGCGATCCCACCGCGCCCGGATTCGCGGAGCTGCTCGAGGCGCACAAGGCGGCGTCGCCGCGGTTCCGGGGCATCCGCTCGCGGGTCGAACACCATCCGGACCGGGGCGTGCGCGCGGTGGGCAAGGGGCCCGGCGTGCTGACCTCGTCCGCCTTCCTGAACGGGTTCGGCGCGCTGGCCGATCGCGGGCTGTCGTTCGAGGCGTGGGTGTACTCGGGGCAGCTGCCGGAGGTGACGGCGCTGGCCCAGCGGTATCCCGACACCACCATCGTGCTCAACCATCTCGGCACGCCCGCAGGGATTTTCGGGCCGGTGGGGCGCGATACCGGGCAGAATCCGGGGCAGCGGCGCGAACTGTTCGTGCGCTGGCGCGACGATCTCACCGCGCTGGCCGCGCACGCGAATGTGGTGACCAAGGTGAGCGGGCTGATGATGCCCATCCTCGGTCATCCGGTGCCCAAACGTGGCGAGCCGACACCGGTTCCGGTGCTGCTGGAACGGATTTCGCCGATGCTGGAGCACGCGCTGGACGTGTTCGGGGCCGACCGGCTGATCTGGGGCTCGAATTTCCCGGTGGACAAGCCGATCACGAGCATTCCGAACGCGGCGGAGGCGGTCGCGACGGCGCTGTCGGCGCACGGGGCCGACGACAAGGCCATCGAGCAGGTGTTCCGCAGCAATGCCGAGCGGGTGTACCGGATCGACGCGCTCTGATTCCGCACTGACCGATGCGGGTTCCGGCTGCCGGGACTCGCGTCGACCGGACCCGCCGATTCGCCGTTGCCGGAGGGTCGCTGTGGCTATCGTGATGCGCCATGGAGCGGATCCTGCGGATCGGAATGGGTTTCTGGGAGTCCCGGACCCTGCTCAGCGCCGTCGAACTGGGAGTGTTCACGGTGCTCGGGCATCGGCAACTGACCGCCGAGCAATTGCAGCGCGAACTCGGGCTGCATCCGCGTGCCGCCCGCGACTTCTTCGACGCGCTGGTGGCCATGGACATGCTGCGGCGCACCGACGACCGCTACGGCAATACCGCCGACACCGCTACCTATCTGGACAGCACCGGGAGCGAATACATCGGCGGCTTCCTGGAGATGGCGGCCGCGCGGCTCTACCCGTTCTGGGCCGGGCTCACCGAGGGCCTGCGCACCGGGCAGCCGCAGAACGAGGCCAAGAGCGGCGGCGACTTCTTCACCGCGCTCTACCGGGATCCCCAGCGGCTCTACGACTTTCAACGCGCCATGACCGGTCTGACGCTGCCCAGCGCGCACGCCATCGCCGAGGTGTTCCCCTGGCACCGCTGGAAGACCGTCGCCGATATCGGCACCGCCCAGGGCGCACTGCTGCGCACCGTCCTGGAAACCAACCCGCACCTGCACGGCATCGGCTACGACCTGCCCGCGGTCGAACCTATCTTCACCGAATACAGTGCGCCGGTGGAGGATCGGTGCGCCTTCGAGCCCGGCGACTTCTTCGCCGACGACCTCCCCGAGGCCGACGTCCTGGTCTTCGGCCACATCCTCCACGACTGGGACCTCCCCACCAAGCTCATGCTCCTGGAGAAGGCCCACCGCGCCCTCCCCGACGGCGGCGCCATCCTGGTCTACGAATCCCTCATCGACGACGACCGCCGCACCAACCTCCAAGGCCTCCTCATGAGCCTCAACATGCTCATCGAAACCCCCGGCGGCTTCGACTACACCGCCGCCGACCTCCGAACCTGGCTCACCGACACCGGCTTCCACAACCCCGTCACCGAACACCTCGCCGGTCCGGAGTCGATGGTCTGGGCGGTCAAATAGGCCGGTTCACTCGGGAAAGGCGAGGTACTGCGCGCCGAGCAAATCGGCGGTGTGGCTGACGTGATCGATGATGCGTCGCGCATCGGCTTCGATGGTGCCGGTGCGCCAGGCGGTCAGCAGCTCGATGAAGCCGCCTATGCCCATCAAAACGCCCATGCGCAGGTCGGATTCGTCCACGCCGGGACGCAGGTAGGGGCGGGCCGTCGCGATGAGGAGGTCGGTGGACTCGGTGAGCAGGGCCGCACGCCGTTGCTCCAGGACGCGGCTGCCCGCGTGGTCACCGAAGAGGATGCGTGCCGGACCGTCTGATTGCAGCGCCACCGCGCGGGCGATGGCCAGGCGCAGGATACCCAGCGCCGGATGTTCCAGATTCTCGGCGACGACAGCGGAAAGTTCGGCCAGGACTTGGAACCCCACGTCGTCCCACACCGCGCCGAGCAGATCGTCGCGATCGGCGAAGTGCTCATAGAAGTAGCGGTCGTTCAAGCCCGCGCGAGTGCACACGCCCCGCATGGTGACTGCCGCCCAGCCGTTTTCGAGCCAGATATCCAGCGCCGCGGCGATCAGGCGCTCTCGCCGTTCGGTGCGGCGCTGTTCCTGCGTACGGCCGCCCCACGTGCCGCCCCGCCGGGCAGGTGTCGCGGCAGCCGAAGGACCAGCGAACGCGGGCGCGGTCGGGGCCGACGTGGATGCGGCGGCGGATGCGGCTGCGGGTATGGCCTCCGTCGGCCGCGGGGGTACATCCGTTGCCGCCCTGGCGGAAACGCGTGCGGCTGCCGGTGCGGGCACGTCCATAGTTGACAAAGTAGCGCACCCGGAGCCTAATTGGTGGCAGGTGCGGCCAGTGGTGGCAGACGCCACCAATTGACTGCCCGGGTGGTACAGCTCCGGGAGTTCCCATGCGACTCAATCCCTTCGGCGGGTCTCGCCGTACTCGGCAGGCGGATGCGGTGGTGACCGGTGCGGGCAGCGGCATCGGGCGGGCCTTCGCCATCGAACTGGCCAAGCGGGGTGGACGGGTCGTCTGTTCCGATATCAGTGCCGAGCGGGCGCGGGAGACCGTCGAATTGGTCAGTGCCGCAGGCGGAAAGGCGTTCGATACCGTCTGCGACGTGAGCAGCCTGGCCGAGGTCACCGCGCTGGCGCACACCGCCGAAGAGTGGTTCGGCAAGGCCCCGGATGTGGTCGTCAACAATGCGGGTATCGGGCGCGGCGGCACGCTGATCGGCGAAACTCCGCCCGCCGAATGGCACGAGGTGCTGGATGTGAACCTGTGGGGCGTCATTCACGGCTGCCATGTCTTCACACCGCGATTGCGCGAGGCGGGGCACGGGTCGATCGTGAATGTCGCCTCCGCGGCCGCCTTCGGTTCCGCGCCGCGCATGGCCGCCTACAACGTGAGCAAGGCGGGCGTACTGGCGCTGTCGGAGACCCTCGCCGCGGAGCTGTCCGGCACCGACGTGACCGTCACCGTACTGTGCCCCACCGGCGTGAAAACCAATATCCTGGAGGGCGTTTCGATCGGCGACGACAGCCTGCAGCGCTGGGGCGACCGCCTGATCCGCTGGACCGGCCGCCCGCCGGCCGCCATCGCCCGCACCACCCTCGACGCCGTGGACCGCGGCCAGTTCTACGTGGTCCCGCAAATCGAGGCCAAGGCCATCTGGCAGTCCAAGCGACTGCTGCCCGAGCCCTACACCCGCGCCGCCGGACTGCTGGAGCGGCTGGTGCGGTAGCCACACCCGAGGAGTTGAACAATGGCGTTCGCGTATTCCGACATGCTCACCGTCATCCAGGATCGGCAGTGGGCGCTGGCCGACATCGACTGGGGCGCACCGGGAGCCGAGCTCATCACCGACGAGCAGCGGCCCGCCCTGGCGAAATTCATGGCCGACCTGGTGTGGATCGAACATGTGGGCGCGCGCGGGTTCGCCGCGCTCACCCTGCGCGCACCGGACGGGCCGCTCAAGGAGATCTACCGCTACTTCCACGCCGAGGAGCAGAAGCACGCCAATGCCGAACTGGCGCTGATGCGACGCTGGGGCATGCTCGACGGGGATGCGATGCCGCTGCCCAACAAGAACATTCGGCTCGTCATCCAGTGGCTGGACCGCTACGGCGACGGCCTGACCCTGCCCGTGCTCGGCACGGTGATCCCGTCACTCGAGTGCGCCCTGGACGGCGCGCTGGTGAAATTCCTGCTCGACGAGGTCCGAGACCCGCTGTGCCACGAGGTGTTCCGGCACATCAACAGCGACGAGTCCCGGCATCTCGCCGTCGGATTCCAGGTCCTCGAACAGCTCGGCGCGGGACCCATGCGGCGGCTCGCCATCGAGTCGGCGGGTTACGCGCTGCGACCCAGCATCCTCATGGGTGCGCTGCTCTACACGCCGCTGCTCTCGCGCATGTCCACCAACATCATGGCGATGGGACTCGACGAGGAGAAGCTCTGGAATGCCGTGCGCCGCTACGAGAAAGCCGGTGAACGCAGCCCCGACATCAAACGCGTGCCCCTCTACCACGTGGTCCGCCTGCACGGCATGGCCACCATCAATCGCTGGCAGCCGATCCAGGGCGTCAACGACGCGCTCAACAAGGCCATCGACCACTTCCCCATCCGTGTGCTGCGCCGCACTCCGTCCTGGTCCAAGGCCCTCACCTACGAGCCGGTGGCGAAATGACCGCCCCGATTCGCCGTGGCGGCGAGGGCAGAGCCCGCGACGGCTACGCAGGCCCTCAGATCCATTGCACCCATTGGCGGGACCAGCGCGAGCTCGACCGGCTGCACGTGGCGGTCATCGGTGGCGGGACGGCGCTGGCCCGGGTGGTGCCCCCGGTCGTCGCGCAGGCCCGGCGCGTCACCGTCTTCCAGCACGACCCGATCTGGATCCTGCCCACCCCGCCGATCCCCGGGGCGCGAGCGCTGCTGCGCCAATTGCCGTCCGGGCTGCTGGGCACCCTGCGCGCCCACACCGCTGCTTCCCTGCCCGGTGCACTGGATGCCGCCGGGGTGAGCGCTCCGCCGCGCGACGGAGCCGCCTCCGCACCCGGGCGGCCCACCGGTTCCGGCGCCCCGGCCGCCGCCTCGGTGATGTCCGGGCTCGAGCAGGTCGGCGCGGGCATAATGCGCTGGTGTGGGCACCTCGTCCTGCGGCGGGTGGCCGAGGCGAATCTTCGCGCACAGGTGGGGGATTCGTGGCAGCGGCGGCAGCTCACCCCGGACCGCCCGGCCGATGTGCGCGTGCACGGTCGCTACTACCGGGCGCTTGGGCGGGACAATTGCACGCTCATCAGCTGGCCCATCGCCCGCCTCGCGCCGCTCGGGATTCGCACCGTGGACGGGGTCGAGCATCGGGTGGACTGCATCATCTACGCGGAGGAATCGCTGTGACCGGCACTGTGGTGGACCATGAGATCGTCATTGTGGGCGCGGGCTTCTCGGGAATCGGGACCGCGATCGCCCTGCGCAAGGCCGGGTTCCACGACTTTGTCATGATCGACGAGGCGGACGGGGTGGGCGGGACCTGGCATTGGAACACCTATCCCGGTATCGCGGTGGATATTCCGTCGTTCAGCTATCAGTACTCGTTCGAGAAGCAGCGGTCCTGGTCGCGGGTGTACGCGCCGGGGCGGGAGCTGAAGGCCTATGCCGAGCACTGCGTGAAGAAGTATGGGCTGCGGCCGCGTATCCGGTTCGGCACGAATATCGATCGCGCTGATTTCGATGACGCCCTGCACCTGTGGCGGCTGCACACCTCGGACGGCGACGAGCTCACCTGCCGGTACCTCATCGGCGCGACCGGCGTGCTGACCCGGCCGAAGCGGCCGGATATCCCTGGCGCGGAACGGTTCCGGGGTCTCACCATGCACACTGCCCGCTGGGATCACGGCATCGATCTGCGCGGCAAGCGGGTCGGCATCATCGGCACCGGGGCCTCGGCCATCCAGATCATTCCGGAGATCGCGCCGGAGGTGTCGGAACTCGTTGTCTTCCAGCGCACTCCTATCTGGTGCCTGCCCCGGCCGGACGCGCCCATGCCGTCGGCCGCGCGGGCGCTCATGCGGCTGCCGGGCGGGCAGTTCCTCACCCGCTGGCTGAGCCAGGCGTTCGTGGAGCTCACCTTCCCGCTCTCGGCGCACTACTACAAGGTGCTGCCGATCGTGAAGCTCGGTGAGCGGCAAGGGCTGGCGCACCTGCGCGATCAGGTGAAGGATCCCGAGATCCGCGAGAAGCTCACCCCGAAATACGCGCTCGGCTGCAAGCGGCCCTCGTTCTCCAACGACTACCTGAAGACCTTCAACCGCGAGAACGTCACCCTGGAAACCGATCCCATCACCGAGATCACCGCCAGCGGCCTGCGCACCACCGGCCGCCACCACCAGGTCGACGTGCTGATCATGGCCACCGGCTTCAAGGTCATGGAGTCCGGCAATATGCCCACCTTCGACCTGCACGGCAGCGGCGGCATCCGGCTGGAGGACTGGTGGGACACCCACCGCCTGCAGGCCTACGAGGGCGTCAGCATTCCGGGCTTCCCCAACTTCTTCACCATCATCGGCCCCTACGGCTACAACGGCGCGTCCTACTTCACCCTCATCGAAATGCAGACCACCCACATCCTGCGCCTGCTCCGCCACGCCCGCCGCCAGGCCGCCACCCACATCGAGGTGACCGCCGAGGCGAACGACCGCTACTTCCAGGAGATGCTGTCCCGCCGCGGGACCCAGGTCTTCTGGCAGGACAGCTGCGCACTGGCCAACAGCTACTACTTCGACAAGAACGGCGACGTGCCCCTGCGCGCCATGAGCACCCCTGAAGCCGCTTGGCGCGCAGCCCATTTCGACCTGCGCGACTACCGCTTCAGCTCACTCGGCAAGCGGCGCAGCCCGAGCCGACCGGCCACCCGCACGGCAACCGCCTGACCCTCACCCCGTCAGTTGTCGAGGGAGCGGTAGAGGGCGCGTAGTTGCCGAAGTCCGGCGGCCACCTGCTGCTCGTCCTCGGCGGTCATGCGCAGGGCCTGGCGGAGCAGGACGGCATCGAGATCGTCCGGGGCCGGATGGAAGTCGGGCTTGGGGAGCTTCGGCAGGGCGGTGTCGTTGCCGTAGAGATCTGTGGTGTCCGTCGCTTGGATCTCGCGCTGGACATTGCCGATGAGGTCGTCGATTTCCACGCCGCGCAGCGTCAGCAAATCGTTGGGATGCTCATCGAGGCGTTCGGCGATGACGTAGCAGATGGCGGCCACATGCTTGCACGGCCAGCCGGAATCTGGGCAGCTGCAGGCGAAGTCGAGCTCCGACGCGGTAGTGGGAAGAAGCAGCGGCCCGAGCGTCTGCGGCAGGGTGCCCGCGGCGATCTCGCCGAGCATGCCGGGCGTGGCGCGGACCAGGTCCACCAGCTCGTCGAGGCGGTCGTCGCGCAGCTGGCGCATGGTGAGGACGGAACTGAACGGGCGCGGCTGGCTGCCCTGGACTTCCGCGCTCACCATGCCTGGCTCCAGCCGGTAGTTGACCACCTGCCCGGTGCGGGCGTAAGAGCGGCCACGAGCCAGACGCCCGGCGTCGGCGACGTGCTCGACGGCCTCCAGAAAGGCGCGGCCCCACCAGGTTCGGGCGAACGCGGTGCCGCGGCGGCTGCGTGCGGGAACGCCGCCGCGCACCGGGCGTCGCTTGCCGTACTCGCTGAAGTCGACATAGTCGTTCATTCGCCGACCGCCTCCGATCCGAGCGCGAACAGGGCCCGCAGTTCCTCGTCGCCGAGTTCGGTGATCCAGTTCTCCCCGGTGCCGACGGTCAGATCCGCGAGTTGGCTCTTACCCTTCAGCATGTCGTCCACCCGCTCCTCGATGGTGTCGACGCACACCAGCTTGCGGACCTGGACGTCGCGGCGCTGGCCGATGCGGAAGGCCCGGTCGGTGGCCTGGTTCTCGACCGCCGGATTCCACCAGCGGTCCAGGTGCACAACGTGATTGGCGGCGGTCAGATTGAGCCCCGTGCCACCGGCCTTGAGCGACAACAGCATCAGCGGCGGACCGTCCTCCTCCTGGAACCCGGTGACCATGGCATCACGCCGCTGCTTGCTCACACCGCCGTGCAGGAACGGCACCTCGGTGCCGAAACGCTCGGACAGGTACGGGCCGATCAGATTCCCGAACTCGGCGAACTGGGTGAACAGCAGGGCGCGCTCGCCATCGGCGATGACCGATTCCAGGATGTCTTCCACCAGGCCGAGCTTCCCGGACCGGTGGTGACCACGCCTCAGCACCCCCGACCCGTCATTGAGGAAGTGCGCGGGATGGTTGCACACCTGCTTGAGCCGGGTCAGCGCCGCCAGCACCGCGCCCTTGCGCTCCATGCCCTTGGCGGCCTTCAGCTTGGCCGACATATCGTCCAGCACGGCCTGATACAGCGCCGCCTGCTCCACGGTGAGGTTGGCCCGCACCGTCATCTCGATCTTCTCGGGCAGGTCGCTGATGACGGCGGGATCGGTCTTCACCCGCCGCAGCACGAACGGCGAGGTGATGGCCCGCAGCCGGGTGATCGCGTTCTCGTCGTGCTCGCGTTCGATGGGCACCGCGAAGCGCGAATGGAACTCCGACGCCTTCCCGAGCAGCTTCGGATTGGCGAAATCCAGGATCGACCGCAGCTCCTCCAGCCGGTTCTCCACCGGAGTTCCGGTGAGCGCCAGTCGATGTCGCGCCGGAACCAGCCGCGCCGCCCGGGACTGCCGGGTGGCGGCGTTCTTGATGTGCTGCGCCTCGTCGAGTGCGACCCGCTGCCACTGCTGCCGCTTCAGCTCCTCGACATCGCGGGCCAGCAGGGCGTATGTGGTAATCACCAGATCCGAATCGGCCACCGCCGCATCGAATTTCGCGCCGCTGAGCCGACCGGCTCCGTGGTGCACCAGCACCCGCAGGTCCGGCGCGAAGCGCTCGGTCTCGCGCTGCCAGTTGCCGACCACCGACATCGGGCACACCAGCAAGGTAGGGCCGATGCCATCCGATTCACCTGCGGCAGCTGCTGTTTCACGCTCATGCACCAGCAGCGCCAGCACCTGCACGGTCTTGCCCAGACCCATATCGTCGGCGAGGATCGCGCCGCAGCCCAGCCTGCTCATGGTGGCCAGCCACGCCAGCCCGCGCTGCTGATACGGACGCAGCTGCGCCTTCAACCCAACCGGGTCCGGCACCGGTTCGGTGTGCCGTTCGCCGTCGAAAAGCTCTGCGGCCCAACCGGTCGCGCTGACCTCCTCCAGCGGCACCCCGATCACCGGATGCTGAGACAGCTCCGCGAACAGGCCACCGATGGTGGTCTCGGTCTCGTCGGTGCGCCCCGACACATAGTCGGCCGCGGCCGCCAGCATGCGGTGATCGGCCTGCACCCATTCCCCGCGCAGCCGCACCAGATCCGATTTCGCCTCCACCATGCGCGCCATCTCGGCGGCCGAGAGCACGGTGTCGCCCAGCGCCAGCTCCCACCGGAACGACACCAAACCCTTGAGCCCGACGGCGGTTTCGGTGGCGGCCGGGCTCTCCACCTTCAGCTTCATCGCCGGCGCCGCGACCCGCCAGGCCCGCGGCAGCATGAGCCGCGCCCCGGTCTCGCGCAGCGCGGCGGCGCCGTGCGCGACCAGATCCAGCACCACCTCGGTGGGCAGGAACAGATCCATGCTGCGCGCGTCGCCGGGCAGATCCCGCAGCCGCGGGTACGCCTGCTTGGCGGCCGCCAGCTTCTCCCCCGCGATCCGCATCAACTGCGGATCCCCCGGCAGCAGAACCGGTTGCGGCGCTTCACCTTCCGCGCGCAGGCACACCTCGAGCCGCCACAGCTCGCCCAGATCGTCCCCGTCCGGTTCCAGCAGCCGAAGCACCAGTTCCGGCTCGTCCGCGGTCAGACTGGTGCGCCAGTCCTCCAGCACCGCCGCCACCCGATGCGAGCCCGTCTCCAAAGCCGTGGCTTCGAGCAGCGCAGTAAGCAAGGGATGCGGTACCGGCTCCTCGGCCTGCGCGGGGATCCGCATCCGCGCGATGGGATCGGCCAATTCCGCGATCAGATTCTCGAGCAGCTCGGTCGGCTTCCCCGCCACTTGCAGGGCCGCGGGCATGGCCACCGCCAACTCCGCCAGCCAGGCACGCTGCCGCTGCCCGCCCAGCAGCCGCCACCGCACCCACCACTCGCCGTCATCCCGCGACACCTCGGGCACCATCCGCCCCGCCCGCACCCACCGATCCACCCCGCGCGCCACATGCCCGAGAAACCGCAGATCCCCCGCGACCTGCCGGGCCGGAAGCTCCTGCAACAACACCTTGGCGGCCATCTCGGGAGCCAACGCGTGCGCCCGCACCTGCGTCTTCTCCGGCCTGTCCGGCCCCACCACCATGACCTGGGCTTTGTGCCGCCACTTGGACGCCTGCACTATCGACCCCAACGGGTCCGGCACGCTCAGCGCGTCGATGGCCGCCACGGCATCGGCGGGATCGTGCCAGAGCACCAATCCCGACCCCGAAGACCACAGTCCGTGCAGCATCCGACCATCCAACCAGCCCCCTCCGACAACGCCGGGCTACCCCATTCGGCCGTACGCCCGAAATAGGGCAAATCACCGCCCCTAACGGGTCTTTATTTCTGATCGGATACGGCACATACTGGATAAATCCGCAGGTCACCGTGTAGGTCGGTGTCAGCTGTGTCCAGTGCACAACGTTGTTGTTCCCGGATAGCGGCCTTGCGGGGCGCACCCGACAATCCATCCGCGACTCAATCCGGGGCCGTGGACCTTTCGAGACCGTAGGGAGGCCGTGCAGATGACGATTCTGCTCCAAGTGCTCGAGCAGAGCTTCACGCCCACCACTCCGTGGGAACGGCGGAAATTCACCTTCGTGGACACGACCAAGATCGTGGGGATGCGCCTGGACGGGCAGTCCGGGGTGTGGCTGGATCTTTCCCGGCCCGGCGAGTCGCAGCGCCTCGCCCGCACCGCCGACCCTCGCGATTCCATCAGCTTCCTGCTCACCGTCTTCGCCAAGATCGCCGAATGCGAGGAGCGGGGCGGCTCATGGCTCATCGGACATGACGGCGCGCACGTGGATTCCATTGCGGCCACGCGCTTCCCGCCACAACTCTCGGAGACAGCGGCCGACGACCTGCTCGCACACGCCTGGCTATAGCCAACTTTCGGGACTCTCAGGGGCTTCGCCCCCGAACCCCCTAGAGATTCCCGGGGGCTCCGCCCCCGCACCCCGGTCCCCGGGGGTGCGAAGTTCGTATGACGGCCCGTTCGACCGGGCCGGGGCGATATACGTATTGCCGTGCGGCACAAGGGGGGAAGGCTCCTGCTTCGGCTGCTCGGCGTGGCGATCACTCTGCTCGCGGTCCCGGGGTGCGAATCCATCGGGCAGGTGACACCGGCGCCGGGCAGTCCCACTCGCGCGCAGCTCGAGCAACTGCTATCCGGAATTCGGGTCGTGCCCAAGCGACCTCGGCCCGGCGGTTACGAGCGTGGGTGCGGCAATGGTCAGGCGTGCGTGTTCGGGCCCGCGTGGACCGACGATCATGACGGTCCGGGTGGGCATGACGGGTGCGACAGTCGCAATGCCGTGCTGGCCAGGCAGCTTACGAAGGTGACCTTCCGGCGCGGTGACGAGTGCGTGGTTGTCGCGGGGGTGCTGAACGATACGTACACCGGCCAGCGCATCGCCTTCGAGCGGGGCGAGGCCAAGGCGGTGCAGATCGATCACGTGTATCCGCTGGCGGCCGCGTGGGATCTCGGCGCGTCCGGGTGGCCGGTGGCGCAGCGGGTGCGGTTCGCCAATGACATCGACTACAACCTGCTGGCGGTGGACGGAAAGACCAACGAGGACAAGGGCGATCGCACACCGGGCGATTGGCTGCCGCCCGCGCGGGCCGGTCACTGCTTCTACGCGGGCAAGTACCTGACGGCCGCGAGCCACTACGGCCTACCGGTCACCGCCGCCGACCGCGATGCCCTCCGCCGGGTGGCCCGCGGCTGCCCATAGCCGCGCGAAGTGGCGGTACGCCTGCTCGGCGGTGAGCTCCTGGCGCGGATCCATGACCGATTCCAGCAATCCGTACAGCCCCCAGGACAGAAAAGTGACCGTGGTCGCCGCCTCGGCCGGGTCCAGGCGCGCGGCCAGATGCTCGGTGAGCAGTTCGGCATAGGTCTGCCGGATCGTCCGCAGCACGGTGGCGTTCGACCGCTGCCCCACCAGCGGGCGATAGACCTGCGGATACGCGTCGACCAGGCGGAACAGGATCTCGATCGGCGCGAGCGGCGGCGGGTCGCCGTCGAAGCGGGCCAGCTGCGCCGAAATCTCGCCGCGCACATGCTCGACGCAGCTGACCAGCAACAGATCGTCCTTGTCGCGGTAGTGCGCGTAGAACGTCGAGCGGCCGACATCGGCGCGATCGATGATGTCCTGCACCGTGATCCGCGCGTAGGCGTGCTCCTGCATCAACTCGATGAGCGCGCGGTGCAGGGCCATGCGGGTGCGGCGCACGCGGCGGTCCGAGGGCGTTCCCGGACGGATTCCGTCCGAGTGTCCGGAAACGTACAGATCCCCGGATTGTGGCTCTGGCCTGGCGTTTTCCATGCTTCGATGATGGATCGCATGAACCGGAACAAGCAAGTGTCCACTACCGAATCCCGACCCGTCGGCGCTCTCATCACCTGGCCGCGCCGCTACAACCTGCTCACCGATGTGTATCTGCTGGGCCGCGGCGGCAAGCTGGTCGAGTATTTCGCCACCGCCAGCGGCATCCGCCCCGGCGACCGCGCCATCGACATCGGTTGCGGCCCAGGCAGGCTCGCCAACGCGCTGGCCCGGAAGGCCGGACCTCAGGGCCGGGTGACCGGCGTGGACGCGTCGGGTCCGATGATCGAGTACGCGACCGCGCACGCCGCCCCCACCTGCACCTTCGAGCTGGTGCCGGCGCAATCCATCGCCTACCCGGAGGCGTCCTTCGACGTGGCCACCTCGACCTTCGCCATGCACCACATTCCCGAGTCGGAGCGAAAGACCGCGCTGACCAACGTCTTCCGCATCCTGCGCCCCGGCGGACGGCTGCTGCTGGCCGACACCCATCCCACCCGCGGACTGCGCGGCATGGCCATCAAGGCCATGGCGCGCCTGGCCGCACACCGCGAGGGCAGCACGCAGGGCCACGATCACGACGGCGACGTGCTGGCCACGGTGGATGTGCGCCGCTATCGCGATATATTGACCGAAATCGGTTTCACCACAATCGAATTCCGCGAGGGTCCGTTCGCGACCGGCATTCTCACCGCGGTGAAACCGAACTGAACCGGAATACTCAGGCGGGCTCCGCGCCGGTGGCGGCCGGGCGCTTCGGGTCGTTGGACCACTGCGACCAGGAGCCCGGGTAGAGCGCGGCATCGATGCCCGCCACCGCCAGCGCGGCCACCTGGTGCGCGGCCGTCACACCCGAACCGCAGTACACCGCGACCGGGCCCGAGCCGAATCCCTGGAAGCGCGAACGCAATTCGTCGACCGGCTTGAAATGCCCGGTGGCGGTGAGGTTCTCGGCGGTGGGCGCGCTCACCGCGCCCGGGATGTGGCCCGCGCGCGGATCGATCGGCTCGGTCTCGCCGCGGTAACGTTCGCCCGCGCGAGCGTCCAGCAGCAGGCCCTGCCAGCCGGCCGCGCCATCGGCGTCGACGGTCGGCATATTGCCCGGAGTGAGGACAACGGTGCCCGGCTCCGGGTCCGGCTCGTCACCGGAAACCACCTTGCCCCCGGCCTTTTCCCACGCGGGCAGGCCGCCGTCGAGAATGCGGACATCGGCGACACCGGCCCAGCGCAGCAGCCACCAGGCGCGGGCGGCGGCCATGCCGCCGGTGGCGTCGTAGGCGACGACGGTGTCGCCGTCGGACACGCCCCAGCTGCGCGCGCACTTCTGCAGGTGCGCCAGCTCCGGCAGCGGGTGGCGGCCCTTGGCCGCGGACGGCGGATCGGCGAGTTCGGTCTCCAGGTCCACGAATACGGCCCCGGGAATGTGCCCGTCCAAATAGTGCTGCGGCCCATCGGGATCCCCGAGCGCCCACCGCACATCCAGCAGTCGCACCCGGCTCCCGCCCGCGCCCAGCAGCTCCTGAAGTTCCGCAACCGAGATCAGCACCGCGCTCAAGCCAACTCCTCTTCGCCGATTCACCGCATCATGAAGCCGAACTACCCCACCCTAGCCAGCTTGCGGACGGAGGAACCACCGGACCACCAGACCTGCGGTGAGGGCCCAGAAGGCTGCGCCGATACCGAGCAGGGAGATGCCTGAGGCGGCCACCAGGAAGGTGAGAGCGGCGGCGGAGCGATGAGTGGCGGGAGTGAGCGCAGCGGTCAGAGCACCCGCGAGGGTGGCGATAAGAGCAAGTCCCGCAACGGTTTCCAGCACCCCCTTGGGCGCGGCGGCGACCAGCATGACCAGTGCTCCCGAGGCCAGGGCGAGGATCAAGTACGCAAAACCCGCCGTGCAGGCCGCGATCCAGCGCCGTTTCGGATCCGGGTGCGCGGACGGAGCCGCCGACAGGGCCGCGCTGATGGCGGCCAGATTGATGGCATGCCCGCCCGCGATCGATCCGAGCATGGTGCCGATCCCCGTGACGGTCATGGCCGCCCGCCACGGCACCTGATAGTCGAAGGTCTTCATGACCGCGGTGCCCGGAATGTTCTGCGCCGCCATGGTGACGATGTAGAGCGGGATGGCGACGCCGACAATGGCCTGCCAACTCCAGTGCGGCACAGTCCATTCCACGTTCGGCACCATGGCCGACACGTCGAGATGCCGATGTGTCACCGCGATGTCGATGCCCGCGCCGACGGCCGCTACGGCGAAGGCCGCCAGCACCGACCAGCGCGGGGCGTACCGCTGCAGCACCAGCCAGGTGGCGATGACCGGCACCACCACCGCCGGGCTCACCGGCAGCGCCTTCACCGGCGCGAGGCACATGGGCAGCAGCACCCCGGCCAGCATGGCCTGCGCGATCTCCACCGGAATCGCCGCGATCAGCGCGCCCAGCCGCCGCCAGAATCCGGTCAGCACGATCAGCGCCCCCGCCACCGCGAACGCGCCCACCGCCGCGGGCCACCCGCCGGTGACCGCACCCGTGCTCGCCAGCAGCGCTGCGCCAGGCGTGGACCAGGCCAGTGTGATGGGCATCCGATACCGCCGGCTCAGCACGATCATGCCCACCGCCTGGGTGACGCAGACCGCCAGCAGGCCGGACGCCGCCTGCGCCGAGGTGGCGCCCATGGCGGTCAGACCGGCCAGTACCACCGCGAACGAGCTGGTGAATCCGACCAGGGCGGTGACGATTCCGGCCCCGAGCGGCTGGCCGAGCCCCACCCCGCGCGGGGTCTCGACCTCCGGAGTGACGGCGACGCTGGTGCTCATCGGGTCATCGTCCCGGTCCAGTCACCTCGCGGTCAGCGGCCAATCCCGCGAAACTGGACTGAAATTCGCCCGTCGGAACCGGCCGTCACCGGTCGTGTCAGGCCGGATCCGAATCCGGCAGCGCCCGGGATCCGTTCGCGGCGAGGCGATCCAGCAGCGGCGCGACCCGCGGCCCGACCAGCGACCGCATGATCAGCGCCATATTCGTGCGCTCGACGCCCGGAATCTTCAGGATGCGCCCGGTCAGCCGGTACAGATCGTCGGCGTCGGTGGCGACCACCCGCACGGTCAGATCGGTCGGCCCGGTCATGCCGCACACCTCGGTGACCTCCGGGATCTCGGCCAGTTCGGCAACCACCGGGTCGAGCCGATGCTGGTCCACGACCACCGCCACGAAGGCCGCCAGCGGGTAGCCGAGCGCCCGCGGCGAGACCCGGCGCTCGAAGCTGTCCAGGACCCCGGCAGCCTCCCAGCGAGCCAGTCTGGCCTGCACGGTATTGCGTGAGAGGCCCAGCCGCGCGGCCAGTTCGACACCCGTGGCGCGCGGGTTGGCCACCAGCTCCAGCAACAGCCGGGCATCGGTGGCGTCCAGCGGAGCGGAAATGGGCTCCCTGCTGCTCATGGGGATCAGTATGACACCCACGACCGGCCATCGATCGAGCATTCTGCACAGTTCGGCGCGCCTTACTTGCGCAGATCGCCAGCCGGAGGATGCTGTGTGGTACAGGACACACAACGGTTGCTCGAGGGACACAATCCCGAAGCGATGACGGTGTAACCCGGTGTCAGGAGGCGATATCCATGCCCGAGAAGAACACCTACCCGGTGCAGCTCGTACAGCCCGACGGTGCCCGCGTCCACGATCGCGCGCACGCCCCGCTGGTCGCCGATATCGACGGTGAACGCCTGCGCGCCATGTATTCCGACATGGTGGTGGCCCGCCGCATCGATACCGAGGCCACCGCCCTGCAACGCCAGGGCCAGCTCGGCCTCTGGCCCCCACTGCTCGGCCAGGAGGCCGCCCAGATCGGTTCGGCCCACGCCCTGCATCCAGACGACTACGTTTTCTGCAGCTACCGCGAGGCAGGCGTCGCCCTGTGCCGCGGTGTCGCACCCGAGGATCTGACCCGGCTCTGGCGGGGCGCGGCGCATTCCTGCTGGGACGCCGACGCGGTCAAGATGACCAATCCGGCCATCGTGGTCGGTGCGCAGGGGCTGCATGCCACCGGCTACGCCTACGCGGCGCATCTGGAGGGCTCCGAGATCGCCACCATCGCCTACTTCGGCGACGGCGCGACCAGTCAGGGCGATATCGCCGAGGCGCTCGGTTTCGCGGCCGGCTGGTCCGCGCCCGTAGTGTTCTTCTGCCAGAACAACCAGTGGGCCATCAGCGAACCGGTGCGGGTGCAGAGCGCGACACCCATCGCCCGCCGCGCCCTCGGCTACGGCATCCCCGGCATCCAGGTCGACGGCAATGACGCGCTGGCCGTGCTGGCGGTGACCCGGCAGGCCATCCAGCACGCCCGCTCCGGCGGCGGGCCCAGTTTCATCGAGGCCATCACCTACCGGATGGGGCCGCACACCACCGCCGACGACCCCACCCGCTACCGCACCGACGCGGAGCTGGAGCTGTGGCGGCGCCGCGATCCCATCGACCGATTCCGGCGGCTGCTGGAGCGAGAGAAACTGTGGGACAGCGCCTTCGAAGCCGCGGTGACCGAGCGCGCCGACGATGTCGCCACCCGGCTGCGCGGGGCCACCCTCACCATGCCGGACCCGGATCCCGCCGAGCTGTTCGACCACGTGTACGCCACCCCGCATCGGCTGATCGAGGAGGAACGCCGCGAGTACACCGCCTATCTGGAGGGAGTCGGACAATGAAGACCACCTTCGCGGGAGCCATCAACTTCGGATTGCGCCGGGCACTCGAGGACGACCCCAAGGTCGTGCTCATGGGTGAGGACATCGGCCGCCTGGGCGGGGTCTTCCGGGTCACCGACACGCTGCAGAAGGATTTCGGCAACAACCGCGTCATCGATACTCCGCTGGCCGAATCCGGAATCATCGGAACGGCATTCGGAATGGCATTGCGGGGCCTGCGGCCGGTGTGCGAAATCCAGTTCGACGGATTCGTGTATCCGGCTTTCGACCAGATTGTCTCGCAGGTCGCGAAAATCCACTTCCGCACCCGCGGAAAGGTGGTCGCGCCCATCACCATTCGCATTCCGTTCGGCGGCGGCATCGGCTCGGTGGAGCACCACTCGGAATCGCCGGAGGCGTATTTCGCGCACACGGCGGGACTGCGGGTGGTGTCGCCGAGCAATCCGGCCGACGCGTATCTGATGATCCGCCAGGCCATCGCGCTCGACGATCCGGTCGTCTTCTTCGAGCCGAAACGCCGGTATTGGGACAAGACCGAGGTGGACTTCGAGCGCCTGGACCGGGACGGCGGATTGGCCCTGGACCAGGCCCGGGTGTGCGCGAGCGGGGAGGACGCCACCATCGTCGCCTACGGCGGCACCGTGGCCACCGCGCTCACCGCCGCCGATATCGCGGCGTCGGAAGGACATTCGATCGAGGTGATCGATCTGCGCAGCCTCTCGCCGATCGATTTCGACACCATCGAAACCTCGGTCCGGAAAACCGGGCGGCTCATCGTGGTGCACGAGGCCCCCGTATTCGCCGGGCTGGGAGCGGAAATCGCGGCACGCATCACCGAACGCTGCTTCTACCAATTGGAATCGCCGGTATTGCGCGTCGGTGGCTTCGACATCCCCTACCCCCCGGCTAAACTCGAGCGGCATCACCTGCCCGACCCCGACCGCATTCTCGCCGCGGTCGATCGCACGCTCGCCGCCTGATTTGCCTTGATGCAGGCAGCCCTTTTGCACGGAGGAAGCCCGGTGGAAGATCAGCAGCAGGTCCAGGAATTCCGTTTGCCCGATCTCGGTGAGGGATTGGCGGACGCCGAATTGGTGTCGTGGGCCGTCGCGGTGGGCGACACGGTGGCCCTGAACCAGGTCATCGCCGAGGTCGAGACCGCGAAGGCGCAAGTGGCACTGCCGAGCCCGTACGCGGGCACGGTCCTGGAACTGCTGGCGCAGCCGGGCGACACCGTGCCGGTCGGCGCGCCGCTGATCCGGGTGGGCACCGCAGCTCCCGCCGCCCCGGCCGCGGCCGCCGACGCGGCACCGGCCGAGCGGCAGTCGGTGCTGGTCGGGTACGGCCCCGACAGCGAGCCGGTGTCCCGGCGGGTCCGCACCTCGGCGAAAACGGCTGACGCACCGGCCAATTCCGGCGGCCGCGCCATGGGCTCGGACGGACCGGAGGGCCTGGGCAGTTCCGCCCCCGCCGGGCGGCCCGCCGCCACGCCGGCCGCGCGAAAGCTCGCGCGGGAGATCGGGATCGATCTGTCCGCCGTCATCGGGACCGGGCCGCAGGGCGCGGTCACCGTGGACGATCTGCACGGCATGCGCCCGGAATCCTTTGCCGCCGGGCATATTCCGATCCACACCCCGCCGCCGCCCGCCACCCTGACGGCGCTGCCCACGGCGCATCCCGCGCCGGAGGTGCCGCCCATGCACCCGAGCGGCGGCCGCACCGCCCCGGTCGAACGCGAGACCCGCACGCCCATCACCGGCATTCGCAAGCGCACGGCCGCGGCCATGGTGGCCAGCGCCCAGCACATTCCGCAGGCCAGCACCTTCGTGACCACGGATTTCACGGCGTCCATGGAATTGCTCGAGCATCTGCGGGCCACGCCCAGCTTCACCGGGCTGACCCTGACGCCGCTGTCGCTGGTCGCGCGCGCCACCCTGGCCGCGCTCACCGAGTTCCCGGAGATCAATTCCTGCTGGGACGAGGAGAACCAGCAGATCATCACCAAGCACTACGTGAATCTCGGGTTCGCGGTCGCGACCGAGCGGGGGCTGCTGGTGCCGAATCTCAAAGAGGCGCAGGGGTTCACGCTGCGCGATATCTGCCTGGAGATCGCCGGTGCCGCCGCCAAGGCGCGCGCCGGGACGGCCACGCCCGCCGATCTCACCGGCGGCACCTTCACCCTCACCAATGTGGGCGTGTTCGGTGTGGATGCCGGTGTGCCGCTGGTGAATCCGGGTGAGGGCGCCATCCTGTGCCTGGGCTCGATCCGCAAGCGCCCGTGGGTGCACCGCGACGAGCTGGCCGTGCGGTGGGTGACCACGCTGGGCCTCAGCTTCGACCACCGCATGATCGACGGCGAGCTGGGCTCGCGCTTCCTGGCGAGTGTGGCCGCGCTGCTGGAGGATCCGCTGACCCTGCTGGGCCGGGTCTAGCTAGCCTTCGGCCGCGGCGGTGACGACCAGCGGCTCGGCGGCGGCCCGGATGACGGCCGGGATCGGCACCGGCTTGCGGGTCTCCTCGTCCACGTACACGTGCACGAAGGTGCCGGTGGCGGCCAGTCGCAGGCTGTCGCCGGCGTCGCGGAAGATGGCCAGTTCGTAGCTGATGCTGGAATTGCCCAGCCGCCCGATGCGAATGCCCACCTTCAACTGGTCCGGGAAGCTCAGCGAGTCCAGGAACTTGCAGGAGGTCTCGGCCACGATGCCGATGGCGGGCAGATCCCGGATATCGGTACCGGTGGCGTGAATCAGCCACGCGTTCACGGCGGTATCGAAGTACGAGTAGTAGGTCACGTTGTTGACGTGCCCGTAGTGGTCGTTGTCGGCCCAGCGCGTCGGCACCGGCCAGAGCACCGGGTATCCCGTTTCCTGCGTCACCCCGCGACCATAACCCGACACCGACGCAGGATTACCGACCGGTCAGGCGGAGCGCTCGTCGGGGGTGGCGCGATGGTCCCGGGGGCTGATGCCGTAATGGCGTTTGAAGGCCGTGGACAGGGCGAAGGCGCTGCCGTAACCGACCCGGCGGGCGATCGACTCCAGGGTGGCGTCGGATTCGTGCAGCAGGTCCGCGGCCAGGGCCAGCCGCCAATCGGTGAGGAAGGACATCGGCGGTTCGCCGACCAGTTCGGTGAAGCGGCGGGCCAGCGCGGCCCGGGAGACGCCGACCTCGGCGGCCAGCGAGGCGACCGTCCACGGATGGGCCGGATTGTGCTGCATGAGACGCAGGGCCTTGCCGACCAGCGGGTCACCGTAGGCGTGGTACCAGGCGGGGGCGTCGGCCCGGGAGAACCAGGCGCGCAGGGCGGCGATCAGCAGCAGGTCCAATAGTCGATCCAGCATGGCGCCCTGCGCGGGCAGGTCCTTGGCGGACTCGTCGACCAGCAGATCCAGCACCCGCGCATCGATCTCGCCACGGCCGAGCACCGCGATCGGCGGCAGCGCGCGCAGCAGACGGCGACTGGCCGCCGACTCGTTCTCGTAGGTGCCGGTGACCAGCACGGTCTCGGCGTCGGCGCTGGTGCCCCAGTTGCGCACCCCCAGACTCAGTGCCTCGCACAGCACTTCGCCGTCCCTGGTGGTGGTGATATTGCCCGGTTCGATGAGCACCTGCGGCTCGGTCGCCGGATCGTCGGCCACCGTGTAGTGGTCGGGCCCGCGGAAGATCGCGATATCCCTGGTGCGCAGCTGCCGCGGCGGAGTCGGCTTGCCGCCCTTGGGGTCCGGAACCACCCAGCCGCCGCCGCGCACCACGGCCACCAGCGTCAGCGGGGCCTCGTCCCGGATGCGCAGGGACCAGGGCGGGTCGAACGACGAGCGCATGACGAACGCCGCTCGCGCGCGTGGTCCTTCGAGCAGACTGGCCAACGCATCCATACCGAAGACGATTGCAAATGCCCGAGCGCTTCTCAACCATGTTCCCGTGGGCGGAATCCCGGTGTACTCGATACATGATCATCGAAAACGCTTCCAACAGCGAAAACGCCGTTCTCGTGCTCGGTTCGACCGGAAAGACCGGAGGCCGGGTGGCCGCCCTGCTGAGCGCGCGCGGGGTGCCGGTGCAGGCCGGGTCGCGCTCGGCCGCAATCCCGTTCGACTGGACCGACCGCGGCACCTGGGCCGCCGCGCTGGCCGGTGTCGATGCCGTGTACCTGTCCTATCAGCCCGATCTGGCGGTGCCGGGCGCACCGGCGGACATCAAGGCGTTCAGCGCCGCCGCCCGGGCGGCGGGGGTGCGCAAGATCGTGTTGCTGTCCGGTCGCGGGGAGCCCGAGGCGCTGGAATGCGAAGCGATCGTTCGGGATTCGGGCCTGACCTGGACAATCGTCCGCTGCGCCTGGTTCGCGCAGAACTTCAGCGAGGGCGCGTTCACCGAGTTCATCCAGGCCGGGGAGCTGGCGCTGCCCACCGGGGATACCCCGGAACCGTTCGTGCACGCGGACGATATCGCCGAGGTGGCGGTGGCCGCGCTGCTCGACGACCGGCACGCCGGTGAGATCTACGAACTGACCGGTCCGCGTGCGCTGAGCTTCGCCGACGCGGTGGCCGAGATCGCCGCGGCGGCCGGGCGCGAGATCGCCTTCATCCCGCTCACCCGAACCGATTTCGTGGCCGCGCTGACCTCCTACGGCGTGCCCACCGACGAGGTCAGCCTGCTCGACTACATGTTCGCGACCGTGCTCGACGGGCGCAATTCGCACGTCACCGACGGGGTGCGGCGCGCGCTCGGCCGCGAGGCCCGCGACTTTGCCGAGTATGCGCGTGAGGTGGCGGATTCCGGGGTCTGGGCGGTCGCACCGGTCGCGTAACTTGTCGGTGCCCCCGCCTAAAATGGGAATCAAACAGGTTGTACAGCAAAGAATTCGGATCACAGCCCGAGGCGGCGACGAGGCCGCGAAGGGATGAAAGACGGGGAGTTGCCGGGTGCACCCGGTAGCGTCGTATCGATGGCCGCTACGACGCCCGCTCCCCGGATCCGGAAGGCGCGCCTGGCACTGTTCGCGGTGTTCGGCCTCAACGGGATGCTCTCCGCGGTCTGGATCGTGCACATCCCCGCCGTCACCGCGCGCACCGGTGTCACGCCCACCACCCTGGGCATGCTGATCCTGCTCATGGCGGCCTGCGCCATCACCGGCATGCAGGCCGCCGGACCCCTCGCGGACCGCTTCGGCAGCCGCACCCTCACCGCCGTCGCCGCCACCCTCCTCTCCCTGGCCCTCCTCGGCCCCGCCTACGCCACCTCACCCCTCACCCTCGCTCTGGCCCTGTGCGCCTTCGGTTTCGGCAACGGCGCGATCGACGTCTCCATGAACGCCCAGGCCGTCCACATCGAACGCGAATACCCCCGCCCCATCATGTCCGCCTTCCACGCCTTCTTCTCCTGCGGCGGCTTCCTCGGCTCCGCCTACGGCGCCACCACCCAACACACCCACTGGCCCATCCACCTCACCTTCGCCCTGGCCAGCGCCTTCGGCCTCGCGACAGTGGCCACCGC
>NZ_BAAFGR010000013.1:0-75937 GCF_041154655.1 Nocardia sp. JMUB6875 | reverse complement strand
GGAGGGCGGGCTCGCTGACCTTGGGGCCGTCGACGCCGACGAGGATGGGGCGGGTGGGAAGGTCGGGCGGGAACGGGACGCCGTCGCGGACCACGACGAAGGGGCAGTGGGAGCGGCGGGCCAGGGCCGAGCTGACCGAGCCGAGCAGGGCGCGGCGCAGGGTGCCGCCGCCGCGGGCGCCGGAGACCAGTATGCGGGCGGAGTGGGTGCGCTCGAGCAGGGTCGGGATGACCGAGCCGGTGGCGAGTTCGGTGGTGACGGTGAGGTCGGGGGAGGCCTTGACGGCCTCCGCGGCGGCGGCCTCCAGCAGCCAGTTGGCGTGCTCCTCCAGGCGGGTGTAGTCCTCGGTGGTGAGGACGGTGCCCAGGCCGAGCCCCTCGTCGGGGCTGATCTCGAGGACGCGCAGCAGGTGCAGGGGCAGATGGTGGAGGACGGCGGCATTGGCGGCCCAGGCCACCGCGGAACCGGCCGATTCGTCCACGGCGACAACGACGGCTTCCCCGTTCGACATGCTGTGTCCTCTCTCCCAGTGGCGAATCCTGCGGTGCGGCTATGGGAATAGCTGAGCGGTCGCTATCGACCCTACGCCGGGATCGGCCGGGTGCGGGCGAGGGGCACAGCACCGCGAGTGTCGATTGCCCCGGGCGCGGCAGAAACAAACCCCGCGTCCCGGCCGAGGGGTGTACGGACTCGGCCGGGACGCGGGGGCGGGTCGTCGAGCGGCCCATGGGGACATCCTGATACCTCAACCTGGGTTGAGGTCAAGGCGAGGCGGCAGACCCGGGGAAGACCTGGTCGGCGTGCAGCAGGAGCTGGTCCTCCGGCCGCTGGTAGAACGGCAGTGGCCGAGTCGTCAACCGTGCGGTGCGACCGGTCGGTTCCCCCGACCGATGCAGCCAGACGAACCCCTGCCCCGCCACCTCCACTGTCCGCGGCAGCACTCGCCCGGACGACGCCCGAAAACCATTGTCCAGCACCAGATACACCGGCTGCGCCCGCAGCAGAGGCCACGCCCGCCGAAAATCCGGATGCAACGGCAGCGCCGCGACCTCCGCCTCCGGAACCCACCGCGCCGCCTCGGTCTCATGGTCGAGCCGAACCGGCAACGCGGTCCGCGCATCGGCCACGACCGTCGTGAAGATCCACCCGCCGAGCGCCCGCGTGGTCACCCGCTCCCCGCGGATCACAACCTCCCGGGGATCGATCCCGGCCTCCTCCCACGCCTCCCGCAGCGCGGCCTCGGCCGGTCCCTCGTGGCTGTCGCACGCACCGCCGGGAATCGTCCACGTCCCCCGGGTGTCCGCCCGCCCCCGCGCCCGCAACTGCAAAAGCACTGCGCAACCGGAGGATTCGGCCAGCGGTGCCCGCAGCAGCAGTCCGGCCGCCCCGTACCGCCCCCAATGCCGCACCCCGTCGAGGTCGCGAAACCACCCGTTGCCGTCGCCGCGCACGCCACCACTCTTCGACCGGAACCGGCCCGGGTCAAGGCCGTTCGGCCCCTTCGGGCCAGAGCACCGTCACCGGCATGCCGCGTTCCCGGGCGGTGGCGACCACATCGGCGGTGCCGCCGAAGCCTCGGGCGGGCAAACCGTCCCAGACCGCGAGGAGTTCATCGGATTCGTCGAGCATGCGGAGGCTGCCGGCCTGATGGGCCTCGGGATCGGAGGTCTCGCGGTCGAGTTCGATGACCCGGCTGGCGGCGGCAACGAGATGGTCGTACACCGGGTGATGCGATGCGGGCAGGCTGGCCCGGTACGTGCGCGCCGGAACGACCGCGACCAACCGGCCCCCGGCGTCCAGGATCGCCTGCGCGAACAGCGAATCCGGCCCGTCCGCAAGACAACTCACCCCGGTGAGCTCGGTCTCGCCCGGCCGAATGCGCAGGGCGACCTCGAGCCGCAGGGCCCGATCCACCAGCGCCAGCGTGCCGGCGGGCAGCCCGCGGTGCCCGGTGATGGCGACGCTCGTCATTGATCGTCTCGTCCGTAGAGGGTCGCGAGGGCGTCGTCGAGTGCCCTCGCTTCGACGGTACGCGCGGGCAGGTCAGCGCGGAATGCCCTGGCCAGCCGGGTGATTCGCTCACTGTGATAGGTGAGCCCGACCAGCAGCGCACCCGCCGCGAGAGAGCAGCCGCCCTCGATGTCGCCCGAGCGGGCCAGCACCTGGGCGTGCTCGACCTGGGCCAGCGCGCGCGGCTTCTCCGCGGTCAGGGCGGCGTCGGCGTTCTCGAAGGCGATGTGGGCCGCGCGATTGTCGCCCAGCCGGGTCAGCGCGCTGGCCTGATACCGGGCCGCCTTGGGTCCGTCGAACACGAACACCCACGGCCACTGCGGTTCTCCGCGCTGCCGATCCACCAGCCGCTCGGCGCGCCGCAAGGCCCCCAGCGATGCGGCCCGATCCCCGGTCGCCGCGTACGCGACCGCCAGCAGCGAGGACATCCACGCCCCGGCACTGTCGGGCACATCGGGACCCAGCTGCGAGGCGGCCGTGCGCAGCAAGGTCAAACCCGCTCTGGCGTCACCCATTTCGACCGCGTAATGCCCCAGGCTGGCCGTCATATAGGACACCAGCAGCGGATGATGCGTCCGCTCGGCATGCCGGATGGCCTCCACGTACCGCCGCCGCGCCGCCGCGTCATCCCCGCGATCGGCCGCCAACCACGCTGCCAGCCCGGCGATTTCGGACAGCGCCCGAAAACCCCCGGACGTGCGCAGCCGATCCCGCACCACCCCGGCCACCAGATTCAGATGCGCGTCCACCACCGGCGCCAGCCGGTCCGAGGGCACCGAGGATTCCATCCGCCGATAGTTGGCGGTCGGCCCGGCCATGGTGTCGATGAGCTCGGATTCGGTTGGCGCGGAATTACTCAGCACCACGTTGGCGGCCACCACCAGGGTGCTGGAAAGAAACTGCTTGCGGTTCACGGCCTCGTCATCCACCGGGCGATGCGGCGTCCGGAAGCCGAGTTCGGCATCGGTCGCCACATTCAGGACCGCCCGCAACGCGGCGCGGTAATGCTTTCTGGGCCATGTCGTTTCGCCTCGCTCCCACTTGCCGACGTGTCGTTCGTCGACGGCCCCCCGCTTGCTGGTGACCCGGAAGACGTGGTCGTTGACGGCATCCGCCAACTCCCGGCGAGTCATCGATTGTCCCGGCGCTCCGGGGGATTCCAGGCGCAGCCGAGCCTCGATGAGCAGCTCGTTCCGTCCGGTCACGGCATGCGGCCTCTCTGCTGGACCTATCCCGAGAATAGGTCTTCCACGGATTTGCCGCGCCGCCATGACCCCGATTTGCCCCGTACTTTCCCCACCGCACGCCATCGATCAAATCGGGCACGCGGACCAACCTTGAAGTCGGCACGGTCGCCGCAAGCGAAAACTCCAAGGAATAGCCATGACATCGGAACCCGGCGCGATCGGATGGTTGCGGAGCGACATATCCGGCGAACGTCAGCAATGGGATGAGGCCCGGATTCGCATAATGGCCCACCGCCTGGGCTACGACCTGCGCAAGACGGTGGTCTTCGGTCCCTGGACCGACCGACCGGTGCACCGACTCCGCGTCCTCGTCTCCCGCCTGGCCCTGGAGGCCGTCATCGTGCCCAGCGTCGACCACTTCGAAGGAGGCTGCGTCCCGGCCGAATTGGTAGCCGTCGCCGACATCATCACCGTGTCCCCGGAGAACACCTACGCCCGCTACGCCACCGGCGACCTGCCGGAGAGATTTCCGGCGCTGCCGCAGAAATTCGAGGCGTAGCGGGCGTAGGCGGTAGGCGCGTCAGCGCCTGGTAAGCGGCGGGCGAAGTCCGAGATGTTCGCGGAGGGTTTTCCCGGAATAGCTCGTCCGATACGAACCGCGGTCCTGGAGTTCGGGAATCAGGCGATCGACGATGTCGTCGAGACCGGTCGGGACCTTGTACGGGACAATGTTGAAGCCGTGGCTGGCGCCCTGGCGGACCCAGCGGGTCAGTTCGTCGGCGACCTGGCTCGGGGTGCCCGCGAAGCCGAAGCGGGCGGTGGTTTCGATGGCTACCTGGCGGAGGGTCAGGTTTTTCGAGTCGGCCAGTTCGCGCCACTGGGCCACGACGGTTTCGCGGTTCTGGCCGTCACGCTGGGCGCCGCGGGTGGATGAGATCACCGAGGGCTCAGGGTCTTCCGCGGGGAGCGGGCCGTCGGGGTCGAGGTGGGACAGGTCTCGTCCCCACACCTGACCGGCGAGGGAGAGGGCGGTGGCGCCGGTGATCTGTTGTTCGATCACCCAGCGGCGCTTCTCCTCGACCTCGGATTCGTTGTCCGCCAGCACGATCTGGGTGCCGGGGAGGATGCGGATGTCATCGGCGGGGCGGCCCGCCGCGACCAGGCGGGTGCGGATGTCGTTCGCGAAATCCAGGGCAGCGTCGAAATGGGTTCCGAAGGGGGAGAAGATGACTTCCGCCTGACCGGCCGCGAAGTCGCGCCCGGCGGGGGAGACGCCCGCCTGGAAGATCACCGGATGACCCTGGGCGCTGCGCGGGACGGTCGGGGTGATGGCCACCTTGAACTGGGTGCTGTCGTGTTCGACCGTGCGCACCTCGGTGTCGGACCAGGCGTCCCAGATCTCCCGGGCCAGGCTCAGGAATTCGGCTGCGCGCTCGTAGCGCAGGGCGTGGTCCAGGAAGCCGCCGCGCCGGAAATTCTCACCGGTCCAGGCATTGTCGGTGGTCACCACGTTCCAGCCCGCGCGCCCGCCCGACAGCATATCCAGGCTCGACAGCCGCCGCGCCAGGTCCGCGGGCTCGTTGTAGGTGGCATTCTGCGTGGCCACCAGCCCGATCCGGTGCGTGAGCCCGGCCAGCGCCGCCAATTGCGTGATGGCGTCGGGCCTTCCGGCGATATCGGTGTCCAGCAGCTGCCCGTCCTGCTCGCGCAGCCGCAGGCCCTCGCCCAGGAAGAAGGCGTCGAACAGCCCGCGCTCGGCGGTGGTGGCGACGTGGCGGAAGGATTCGAAGTCGATCTGCGACCCGCTGCTCGGATCCGACCAGACGGTGTGGTGATTGACGCCCTGGAAGAAGACGCCGAAATGCACCTGGGCGTCGGGGAAGGGGACCTCGGTCATCGGGCGAGCTCCTTGGCGTAGCGGTTGACGGGACGGGGCAGGCCGAGATTCGCGCGCAGCGTCGAACCCGGGACCGGGCGATGGGCGAGGCCGGTGCGCAGCAGGGCGGGCAGGACGTAGCGGGCCAGGATCGGGAGGGTCTCGTCGACGACGGCCGGACGCAGGCGGACGCCGTCGGCGATCGGGGCGAGCTCGGTCAACTGGGCGACCAGGTCGGCGGCCGCGGCCGGGGTGTCGGCGGTGGTGTCCAGGTCGACCAGCACCCGCGAAATACCCGCTGCCCGTGCGCCTTCGACCGCCTCACGGATCTCCGGCAGCGTCGCGCCGCCGACCAGTGCGACATCGATGCTCTCGGAATCCTCCGCGCCGTAACCGAATACGACGACCTGCCCCTGCGGCGGGCGCGGCACGATCGCCGGACCCTTCACCGAGAAGGTCTCGCCGATGAAGTCGATGTGATGCAGCTTCTCCCGATTCAGGAACTTCCCGGCCGCGTAGTCGCGGATCACCGCGTCGTCTTCCCACGAATCCCACAGTCGCCGTGCGACTTCGATGGAATCGACCCGCTCGCGCCACAGCTCGGCCGGGGTGGTGCGCGGGGTGGCGCCCCAGGTCCGCGCCGCGCCCGGATCGTCGACGGCCAGCCATCCGGCCCGCCCGCGCGAGGCGTAGTCCAGGCTCGCCAGCTGGGACGAAACATGAAAGGGCTCAGCGTAAGTCGCGGCGATGACCGGGACCAGGCCGAGGGTGCTGGTGGTGGCCGCGACGAAGGCGGCGCGGACGCTCGCGTCCAGCCGGCCGCCGGGTTCGGGGCCCGGATCGATGGAATCGCCGATGGTCGCGAAGGTGAATCCCGCGTTCTCGGCCGCGTGGACCCGCGCGCGCCACGCGGCGGGGTCGGGGGCGGCCCCGTCGAGTTCGATTCCCAACGCGAACAGGTCCGTTCGAAGTGCGCTGTCGCTCGCCATAGGTTGGACGATTGTCGAACCGGGCGTGGGCGGCCACTGTTGCCTTCACCGTGATCCGAACCCGGGCAGCCAGTAGTGACCCAGCTCACTGCGCGACCGCTTGCATATACCCCTAGGGGGTATTAACTTCGTCATTCGTAAGGCACCGAAAGCAGTTGAGAGGACACAGAAATGACCACCCAGGCCCACGCCGGACATCACAACCACGCTGCTCACGGTGACCACGCTGCCCACACCGAGCATGCGGCCCACACCGATCATGCCGCGCACGCCGCCCACGTGGTGCATGCCGCGCACGGCGATCACGCCAACCATGCCGCGCACGCCGGGCACGACGCGCACGCCGCGCACGGTGGCCACGCGCACGGCGGCCACGACGCGGGCGTACCGGGCGGCCTGCAGGTCACCCAGGACGGCTACACCCTCGAGCTGGCCGAAAAGGTTGTCGCCACCGGCGAAATCGAATTCCGCTTCCGCATCCTGGGCCCGGACGGCCTGGCGGTCAACGACTTCGACGCCATCCACGACAAGGAACTGCACCTGATCGTGGTGCAGCGCGAGCTCACCGGCTTCTGGCACGTCCACCCGGAGCGCGCCGCCGACGGCACCTGGGCGGTCAAGCTGAACCTCCCCGTGGCGGGCGCCTACCGCGCCTTCACCGATATCGCCCCCAAGGCGCTCGGCAAGACCATCACCCTCGGTGCGGATTTCGCCATCGCCGGTGACTACCGGCCGCAGACCGCGCCGGAGCCCAAGCGCACCTTCGACGTCGACGGCTACGAGGTCACCCTGGACGGCGACCTGGTCGCGGGCGAGGGGCAGCTGCTCACCCTCACCGTGCGCAAGGACGGCGAACTCGTCACCGACCTGCAGCCCTACCTCGCGGCCTACGGCCACCTGGTGATCCTGCGCGCCGGCGATCTGGCCTACGTCCACGTGCACCCGAACGGCGAGCCCGGCGACGGCGTCACCGCCCCCGGCCCCGAAATCACCTTCCACACCGCGGTTCCCGGCCGCGGCACCTACCGCCTGTTCCTCGATTTCAAGCACGGCGACCAGGTCCGCACCGCCGCCTTCACCCTCCCCACCGCCTGACCCGAACGCAGGTCCGGCACTCCGAAAAGGGCACCCCGCAACGGGTGCCCTTTCGCTGTTTCTCCAGGTGAACAGCCCCGCAGCACCTCTCACAGGGAACTCCCAGCCGACCTGAAGCTCGGTGGAAATACGGGCACATAGGCTCCGCACCGTCACAGAGGGAACCGGTCGGGGACAAAGGAAGGCAGGTGGCATGACGGCCATCACCGGCGTCGACTCCACGCCAGTGCGGGACGGTCGCGAAACAGCGACCGGCGACGCGAGCAACGGCACGTCTCGATGGCCGACCCTGCTCGCCCCGCCCGGCAGGCCGCGCTGGGAGCGTGCCGCCACCTTCTCGCTGTTGATCGCGACCGCCGTCGTCTATCTGTGGGGGCTCGGCGGGGCGGGTTGGGGGAACGGGTATTACGCGGCCGCGGTGCAGTCGGGGACGCAGAGTTGGGAGGCGCTGCTGTTCGCGTCGCTGGATCCGCAGAACTCGATCACCGTGGACAAACCGCCCGCCGCCATGTGGGTGATGGGCTTGTCGGGCAGGATCTTCGGGTTCGATTCGTGGTCGATGTTCGTACCGCAGGCGCTCATGGGTGTGGCGGCGGTGGCGCTGCTGATCGCCGCGGTGCGGCGCTGGGCCGGACCGGTCGCCGGACTGCTCGCGGGCGCGGGGCTGGCCGTGACGCCGGTGGCGGCGATGATGTTCCGGTTCAACAATCCGGACGCGCTGATGCTGCTGCTCCTGGTGGCCGCCGCGTATTGCACGGTGCGTGCCATCGACACACGCGGGGAACGATTTTGGTCCGGCAGTACCGGCTGGCTGGTCGGGGCGGGCGTGCTCATGGGCTTCGGGTTCCTGGCCAAGATGATGCAGGCATTCCTGGTGCTGCCCGGGCTGGCGCTGGTGGTGCTGGTGGCCGGTGCGGGCGGATGGCGCACGCGTGCAGGGCAATTGGCGGCCGCGGCGGTGGCCGTGGTGGCGTCCTCGGGCTGGTACGTGGCGCTCGTCGCGCTGTGGCCCGCCGGATCTCGGCCCTACATCGGTGGTTCCACGAGCAACAGCCTGTGGGAACTGGCCGTCGACTACAACGGCCTCGGCCGCGTCTTCGGCAATCACAATGGGGGAGGCGCACATCGGCCGACGCCGACGGCGGTGCCGGATCCGGTGCAGCATGCCGCGGATCAGATGCCGCGCGGTGGATTCGGCGGCTTCGGCTCACAGCCGGGCATCACCCGCCTGTTCACCGGCGAGCTGGCCACCGAGTTCTCCTGGCTGCTGCCCGCCGCCCTGATCGCCCTGGTCGCCGGACTCTGGCTGACCCGCAAGCAACCCCGCACCGACCGAATTCGCGCCGGACTGCTGCTGTGGGGCGGCTGGCTGCTGGTCACCGCGGCCGTGCTCAGCTACATGAGCCGCAGCTTCCACTCCTACTACTCCATGGAACTGGTCCCGGCCATGGCCGCCGTGGCCGCCATCGGCGCGACCCAATTGTGGCAGCGCCGTGAGCATCTCGCGGCCCGCGGCACCCTCGCCGCCATGCCCCTGGTCACCGGAATCTGGTCGTTCGTACTGCTGCACCGCACGCCCGAATGGCTCCCCTGGCTGCGCTGGACCCTGGTGGCGCTGGCCGTCCTCGCGGCCGCCGCGCTACTGCTCACCCCGAAGCTGCCCCGATTCGCGCTCGCCACAGCCATTTTCGCCGTGCTCGCCGGACTGCTCGGCCCCACCGCCTACACCCTCGAGACGGTCGCCGGAGTACACCAGGGCGGCAGCCCGACCGCAGGTCCGGCCCGCAGCGGGCGCGGCAGCCAATACGGCGGTCAGGGAGCCGGTGTGAGCGATCCCCGAATCATCGCCCTCATCGATGCCACCGACGCCCGCTGGGCCGCCGCCGCCCAGGGCGCGCAGGACGTCAGCACCCTCGAATTGACCACCGGCAAGCCCCTACTCGCCGTCGGCGGCTTCAGCGGCCGCGACCCTTCCCCAACCCTGTCCCAATTCCAGCAGTACGTCGCCGACCACCAGATCGGCTACTACCTGACCCGCCAGCGCCAGAACCAGGGCGGCAATCCCCAGCCCTACGGCGGCAACTCCGGCCCCGAATCCACCTCCGCGCAGATCGCCGCGTGGGTGAAGGCCAACTTCCCGGTCACCACGATCGGCAATGTGGAGGTCTCCACCCTCAACCCGTAACGGCCGGATCCGCCGAATTCGCCGCCGCGTATTAGTGCACACACCCTCCCGGGCGCCGCGGCCTCGGTGCATGCTCGTCTGTATCCCGGCCCGGGTGGAACGAATTCGGCCCGGGAACCGACCTGGTCTGTGGAGGAAATCGTTGGATGCGATGGGCGGGGCGGCCGTGGAAAGTTACAGTGACGGGCGAGAAGCTGGGCCGGGCGGGAGGTCGGCAATGGGTGAGGTGCGGGCGCAGGTGGGGGTGCTCGGGCCGGTGCGGCTGACCATCGACGGGGTGGAGCAGCAGCTGGGCGGGCCCAAGCAGCGTGCGGTGCTGGCCTATCTGGCGATCAACGCCAACCGGCCGGTATCGGTCGAATCCCTGGCCAGCGCGGTCTGGGAGGACAATCCGCCGCCCGACGTCCGGGTCAGCCTGCACGCCATCGTCTCCAATCTGCGCAAGCCCCTGCGCGACGGCGGCATCGACGCCCGGAACATGCTGCAGCACATGGGCACCGGCTACCGCATCGTGGTCGACGATGCCGCCTGCGACGTCTTCCGCTTCCGCGCCCGCCGCGAGAACGGCATGCGCGCCCTGGCCGCGGGCCGCTTCGCCGCCGCCACCTCCGCACTGTCGGAGGCCCTGGCCCAGTGGCGCGGCCCGGTGCTGTCGGATCTGCGCGGCCTCGGTTTCGCCGACGCCTACGCCGTGGCTCTCGACGATGAACGCATCGGCGTCATCGAGGCCCGCGCCGAGGCCGATATCGCCCAGGGCCGCGCCGAGAACGTGGTCGCCGAACTGAACCTGCTGGTGCGCGATCATCCACTGCGCGAATCGCTCTGGGAGCAGCTGATCACCGCGCTCTACATGACCGGCCGCCAATCCGACGCCCTGGAGGCGGCCCGCCGCCTGCGCGCCATCCTCGCCGAGGAGCTGGGCATCGATCCCGGCCACCGCATCCGCGAACTGGAATCCCGCATCCTGCGCCAGGATCCGCTGAGCGTGCGCGCGGTCGGCGCGGCCTCGGCCACCCGCGCCACCACCATCGTGGACCGCAGCTGGCACGAACCGCAGGCGCTGCTGCGCGACCGCTTCGGCCACGTCTATCCGGTGGTCGGCTCCACCACCCGCATCGGACGCCTGTCCGACAATGACATCGCGCTGCCCGACGGCCGGGTCAGCCGCCATCACGCGCTCGTCATCGACAATGGCCACACCTGGGTGGTCAAGGATCTGAACTCCTCCAACGGCGTCTTCATCAACGGCCAGCGCGTCATGGACAGCGGTCTGCTCTCCGACGGCGCGGTGCTCCGCATCGGCGATACCGAGCTGGTATTCGTCTTGGTACGCACCGAGGACAACGGTGGCTGAACAGGAGTGAATCCCACGTGACCGATCCGCGACTTCCGGAGCCAATGATTAACTGACCCTTCATTGCTGATCCCCCTCACCGCCACGAACCCCCAAGCTCGGTCGGCGATCCTCGGTGATAGCCGTTCCTATGCTCGTAGGGGAGATCATGGATCGGAGGCGCTTTCTGAAGCACGCCGCGCACTTGGGTGGTGCGGCCGGAGCCATGTCGATGCTCCCGCCGAGCCTGGTTCAGGCCTGGGCGGAACCGGCCCCGCCCGGCGGCTGGGACCGCATCGAACACGTGGTGATCCTCATGCAGGAGAACCGGTCCTTCGACCACTACTTCGGCGGCATGGCCGGGGTCCGCGGCTACGCCGACCTCAACGCGCTGCAACTGTCCACCGGACGCTCGGTCTTCCACCAGCCCGACGGCGGGCGCACGGTGCTGCCGTACCTCACCACGCTGCAGAACATCGACGGCACCGACCACGGAACCCGCACCGGCCATGACGCTTTCGCCGCGGGCCGCCACGACGCCTGGATCGCCGCCAAGGGTGAGGGCACCATGGTCGGCTACGACCGCGACAGCCTCGCCTTCTACTACCAGCTGGCCGAGGCGTTCACCGTCCTGGACGGCTACCACTGCTCGGTCAACGGGCCCACCGACCCCAACCGCATGTACCTGTTCAGCGGCACCGTGCAGAACCCCCTCGCCCTGGACAATTACGCGGAATCGCTACAGGTCTCGCTGTTCGCCGACGATTCGAAACTGCGCTGGATGCGCAGCCTGCCGGTCGCCGGGATCGTGGACGCCGTGCTGGGCCTGGTGCACGGCGTGACCAGCGCGCTGCCGCAATCGGTGGCCCAGGCACTGGCCGGGATGGTCACCCCGCGCAGCGGCAATCTGTTCCTCTACGACGCACTGCTCAGCCCCGACGCCGGGCGCTACGTCAACGACGTCATCTTCGGACTGCCCTGGACCACCTACGCCGAACGCCTGCAGGAACGCGGCATCGGCTGGCGGGTCTATCAGGAGTGGGACAACTACACCGACAACGCGCTCGACTTCTTCCTGCCGTTCCGCAATGCCGCGCGTTCGGCGCTGAAGTACACCAACGGCGGCGGCGGGCTCGCCTTCGAGAACTTCTTCCGGTATTACAGTGACCTGCAACGGGATCCGAGCCTGGAGCCCGCCTACGCCGCCGATCTGAAGCGCGGCATGGACGAGCTGACGCCGGGGCAGCGGACGCTGGTCGAGCAGGGGCTGCTGCGGGCGCGCGAGGGCACCCTGGTGGAGTCCTTCCGCACCGATGTCGCGACGGGCAAGCTGCCCACGGTGTCCTGGATCGTCGCGCCCTATGTCGACTGCGAGCATCCGGTCATGGGGCCGCGCAATGGTCAGGCCCTGGTCCACGGCGTGCTGGAGGCGCTCGCCGAACATCCGGACGTGTGGAACAAGACCGTCTTCATCCTCAATTACGACGAGAACGACGGCTATTTCGACCATGTCCCCGCCCCGACCCCGCCGCCCGGCACGAGCGGCGAGTACTTCGGGCAGCACAATGTCGGCCTCGGGGCGCGCACCCCGGCGATCATCGTCTCGCCGTGGAGCAAACAGGCGGTCTGCTCCGAATTGTTCGACCACACGTCGGTTTTGAAGTTCCTCGAACGCGTCACCGGCGTGGCCGAACCGAATATCAGCCCGTGGCGGCGCCAGATGTGCGGCGACCTGTCCTCGCTGTTCGACTTCGGCTCGAAGCGCAGCCTCATCCTGCCCGCCACCGCCGCGCGCGCCGACCAGCCCATGTCCGGTGTGGCGCAACCGCTTCCGTTCGTACAGCGGATGCCCAAGCAGCAGACCGGCCGCCGAGCGCGGGTGCCGCTGCCGTACAAGTTGCAGGCCCGCTGTGCCCCGAACGGTACCGGCGGGATCACGCTCACCATCGACAATGGCGGCACCGGCGCGGCGCACTGCCGGGTGCATCCGAACGCCTTCGTCGCGGATTACACGCCGACCCGCTTCGATGTCACCGGCGGCGGCACGGTCACCCGTGAGCTTCCGTCCGTGAACGGACGCTACGACTACACGCTCTACGGCCCGGACGGCTTCCAGCGCCGCTTCGCCGGTGATCTCCAAGAGTCCTGTGCCGCACTGAGAGTCACCGCCACCGCCGCGACCTCGGGCCCGCGCAAGCTCGCGTGGTCGTTCGAGAACGGTGGGACGCAGCCCGTTTCGATTCGGGTGGTCGCCAACGCCTACCGCAATGACGGCCCCTGGATCATCGAGGTGGGCGCGGGCAAGACCGAACGGCGAGACATGCCCTGCGACAACGACACCGTGGGTGCGGGCTGGTACGACCTCACCGCGACCGCTGATCTCGATGCCGGATTCCTGTGCCGGGTACGAGGATTCGTCGAAACCGGAGACGCGGGCACGACGGCTGACGATGCCGCCCCGTTCGATCGCTTGCTGCTGGACCGCTCGATGTACGAACCCGGCCGCGACCTGGTCGTCAGTTACAGCCTCGCGGCCCCGACGGTCGGGCACAGCCTGGCGGTGTACCCCGAGTCCGGCGGATTCATCCGGACGGTGTCCGCGACCTCGGCCCTGAACACCCTGCCCCTGAGCGACGGCGTCACCCGCGACGAGGTGATCTTCCCTGCGAGTGGGCTGGGACGCGGGACCTACGCCCTGCATCACCTCGATGATGCGGGCCGCCCGCTGGCCCATCCGGTTCGATTCCGGGTTTTGTAACAAGTTCTAGACAGATTAGCAGTTTTGTCTTACCGTCGATCCATGAGTTCAACGGCGTCTCATGCGGTGCGATTCGAGCTGCGGTCCGGGGAAACCTGGCGCGATCCCTACCCCATGTATTCCCAACTGCGCGACCACGATCCGGTCCACCGGGCCATCCCGGAGGGCCGCGAATCCGACGACTTCTACGTGCTCTCCCGGCACGCGGACGTCTACGCGGCCGCCCGCAACCCCGAGGTCTTCTCCTCGGCCTCCGGTCTGACCGTCGACTACGCCGACCTGGTGTCCTCGATCCTGGGACCGGTCAGGCCGTTCGTCTTCATGGACCCGCCCGAGCACACCGACTTCCGCCGCCGGGTATCCCCGGGATTCACACCGCGCCAGGTGAATTCGGTCGAGCCCGCGGTGCGCAAGTTCATCGTCGAACGCATCGAGCGCCTGCGCGCCGGGGGCGGCGGCGACATCGTCAAGGACCTGTTCAAGCCGCTGCCCACCATGGTCGTGGCCCACTACCTCGGTGTGCCGGAACAGGATTGGGACAAGTTCGACGGCTGGACCGAGCGCATCGTGGGCGGCGCGGTCGAGGGCGCGGGCCTGGCCGCGGGCGGACAGGACGGCTTCGCCGCCGTCGGTGAACTGGCCGCCTACTTCGCCGAACTCATCGAACGACGGCGGGCCGAGCCCGGCGACGACACCATCTCCCATCTGCTCGCCTCCGGCCTCGGCGCGGAGGGCGACAACGAGGGCATCGTCGCGATCCTCGGCTTCGCCTTCACCATGATCACCGGCGGCAACGACACCACCACCGGAAACCTCGGCGGCGCGGTGCAATCGCTCACCGCCAACCCGGACCAGCGCCGCCTGCTGGTGGAGAACCCGGCCCTCATCCCGGACGCCATCGAGGAATTCCTCCGCATGACCTCCCCGGTCCAGGGCCTGGCCCGCGCCACCACCCGCGACGTGGAACTGCACGGCGTCACCATCCCCGCCGGCCGCAAGGTCCTACTCCTCTACGGGTCGGCCAATCGCGACGAACGCGAATTCGGCCCCACCGCAGCCGAACTCGATGTCCGCCGCAACCCCAAACGCATCCTCACCTTCAGCCACGGCCACCACCACTGCCTGGGCGCGGCCGCGGCGCGCATGCAGGCCCGCGTGGCCCTGGAGGAACTCCTCTCCCGCTGCCCAGACTTCACCGTCGACCTCGACGCCGTGACGTGGTCCCACGGCAACTACGTGCGCTGGCCCGTCTCCGTCCCCTTCCACCCCACCGCCTAGCATCGCCGAGTGGCACACCATCGAGGGGATTTGTCGGAATCGGCCTCGAGGATGTGCCACTCGACGGGAAGGAAATGGCATGAGTCGCGGCTGGCTGGCGGATGATCGCGCGGATCTGGCTGCCGAGCGGATTCTCGATGCGGCGGCGCGGCTGTTTGCCGAGCGCGGGGTTACCGCTGTGGGGATGGGGGACATCGCCACAGCCGCCGGGTGTTCTCGTGCGACGCTCTACCGGTACTTCGAGAACCGGCAGGCCGTGCGCCTCGCCTTCGTGCATCGCGAGACCCGGCGCATTGCCGCGGACGTCTTCCAGAAGGTCGGCGAGATCGCCGACCCCGGCGAGCGGGTTGTCGCCGCCATGCTCGGATCGATCGCCGCGGTTCGCGCCGACCCCATGCTCATCGCCTGGTTCCGGCCCGGCGAATCGGGTGCGGCGGGGCGCATCAGCCAGGACTCCGACGTCATCGAATCCATTGCGGCGGGCCTGTTCACGCCCACCGCCCTCACCGATCCGGAGCGCAGCCGCCTGGCGCGCTGGCTGACCCGCATCATCGTCTCGTTCCTCGCCGCGCCCGGGCGCGACGAGGACGAGGAGCGGGCCATGCTGGAGGAATTCGTGGTGCCGGTGATCAGCCGCGCCTTCGTCTGAGCGGTCAACGCCCGGCACGATGGCCGGTGCGGTGGCCGAAGATGGCGTCGGACAGGGCGATCGACAGGTCTGCGACGGCGTCGCGGGCGACGGCCATCGGCATGGCGTGGAAGACGTGCCAGAGCCTGCGGTACTCCCGATGCCGCAGGGGCGCTGCCGATTTCGTCGCATGCTCGGCGAAGCGGCGGGCGTCCCCGGCCAGCAGGTCATCGCCCGCCGAATGCAGGACGATGGGCGGCAGCCCGGTGATGTCGCGGTAGAGCGGGGACCTGGCGCGGCGCTCGGCTTCCGGGACACCGGGCAGATACGCGTCCATGAACTGAGCCATGAGCGGCGGGTTCAGCAGGGGCTCGCGGCTCGGATCGCAGTGGAACGCCGAGGAATCCGCCGACAGATCCAGCACCGGGCAGACCAGGCCGAGTATCGCGGGCTGCGGCCAATGCTTGTCACGCAGTCGCAGGGCGAGATCGAGGGCCAGGCCGCCACCTGCCGAATCGCCCACCACCGCAATGCGTTCGGCAGGAATTCCTCGAGCGAGCAATGCGCGATACGCGGCCATGGTGTCGTCGATGGCGGCCGGATACGGGTGCTCGGGAGCCAGGCGGTAATCGAGCGCGTAAACGGTCGTGCCCATGGCGGCCGCGAGCGCGCCGGTGAGGGTGCGCACCATGCGCGGCATGCCGATGACATAGCCGCTGCCGTGCAGGTAGAGCACTGCGGCATCGGCGGGAGCACCTCGCGGCGTGAGGGTTTCGACCGGGACGCCGCCGAGTCGACCGGTCTCGACGGCGACACCTTTGGGCGCGCGGGCGAAGGTGGTGCCCGCGCCGACCCGGGCGCGCACCCGGGACCAATCGGGGGCCGGGCCGAACCACCAGCGGCCCACTATCCGGGATACGAAGCGCCAGAACGCTATTTCCACGACGTCACTTCCGGCTCTCGACGCGTTGCCCGAGTTCGTAGTCGACCGGGTCCGGGGTGCTGCGGATCAGCTTCTCGTAGCGGCCGGGTGTCCAGGGCCAGAGGGCGGGCAGGCCGTCCTTGCCCAGGTACCAGCTGGTGCAGCCGGTGGTCCAGACCGTGCTCGGGGCCGCCGCGCGCATACGCGCGTTGTAGCGGTCGGTGGCGGCGCGGGTCGGGGCCACGGTGGCGAATTCGCCTGCCTGCCAGCGCTTCAGCCAGGTGACTATGCGGGCGGACTGGGCTTCGGCCACCGCGGTGAGAGGGTGGTTGGCGAAGGGGCTGTGCGGGCCCACGAGCATGAACAGGTTGGGGAAGTCGGGCATCATGACGCCTTCGAAGGCGCGCGGGCCCTCCGACCACGCCTGGTCCAGGGTACGGCCGTCGGTGCCGGTGATGGCCATCGGACGCATGAAGGCCTGGGAATCGAATCCCGTTGCCAGTACCAGGATGTCGAGCTCGTGTAGTTGGCCGTCCGCGGTGACCACGCCGCGCGGCTCGACGTGGTCGATGCCCTCGGTCACCAGCGACACGTCCGGTCGCTGCACAGCCTTGTAGAAGCGGTCCGATACCACCAGTCGCTTGCACATGGCCTGATAGTCCGGCGTCAGCTTGCGGCGCAGCTCAGGGTCCTTGACGGACTGCAGGTTTCGCTCGACCACCCATTGGATGAAGCGGCGCACCCGGCCCGGATGCACCAGCCCCTGCGAGAAGACCGCGAACGCCGCGCGATTGAACCAGTAGGGGACCACACCCAGCGCAGGCAGTCGCCGGTACAGCGTCTTCGCCACCGGGGAGTACGCGCGGTTGACCGTCGGCAGAATCCACTGCGGGGTGCGCTGGAACAACACGACTTCCGGTACCCGGCCCGCCAGCGCGCTCACCAGTTGCGTTCCGGTCGAGCCGGTTCCGATCACGCCGACCCGCTTGCCGTCCAAGTCGATGTCGTGCCGCCAGCGTGCGGAATGCATGACGATGCCGCCGAATTCGTCCAGGCCCTTGATATCCGGCTGGTTCGGATGATGCAGGAATCCGGTCGCGCACATGACGAAGTCGAAGCGTTCGGTCTGCCCGTCCGAGGTGCCGACCCGCCATCCCGTCCCGTCGAACTCCGCGCCGACGACCTCGGTGCCGAAGCGCGTCCGCGCCTGTAACCCGTGCTCGCGCGCCACCCCGACCAGATACCGCTTGATCTCCGGCCCGGCCGAATACAGCTGCGTCCATTCGGGATTCATGGCGAAAGTGAATTGGTAATACCGCGAGGGCACATCGCACACCAGCCCCGGATAGCTGTTGTCCCGCCAGGTGCCGCCGTAATCATCGGCCTTCTCGAAGATAGTGAACTCGGTGAATCCCGCCTGCTGCAGGGCGACGCCCATGCAGATCCCGGAGATTCCGGCACCCACGATGGCGATCCGCGGTGTGTTCATGGGACGGCAGCCTAGACACGTGTCTCTCGTACGGGAGGGCGTTTCACGGAAATCGGTAGACATTCCGTCATTCGCTAGACGCAGTGTATAGCGAGTGCTACCGTGTGCGCCAGATCACAAGCGTGAGATAAGGAAGCACGATGCGCGCACTCCAGTGGACCGGCCCGGAAAAGGTGCAGATCAACGACATTCCGGTACCGGAAATCGGACCCACCGATCTGCTCGTCAAGGTCGGCGCCGCGGGCGTCTGCCACTCCGACCTGACCCTGGTCAACTTCCCCATCCAGCTGCGCGAGGACCCGCTGACCCTCGGCCACGAGATCGCGGGCACCATCGAGGCCGTCGGATCGGATGTGAGCGGGCGCGAGGTCGGCGAGCGCGGTGTCGTGTTCCTCTTCTGGACCTGCGGGGTCTGCCGCGAATGCGTGAGCGGCAACGAGAACGTCTGCCTCGCGGCCGGCCGCCTCGCCATGCCGCCCTGCCCGGGACTCACCATGGAAGGCGGCATGTCGGAGTACGTGCGGATCCCGGCCAGCGCGTTCGTGCCGATCGGCGACCTCGACTTCCTGCAGGCCGCACCGGTCGCCGACGCCGCCCTCACCGCCTACCACGCGATCCGCGGCGCGCGAGAAGCGTTGCGGCCCGGCGGAACCGCGGTCGCCATCGGCATCGGCGGGCTCGGGCACGTGGGCGTGCAGATCCTGCACGCCATCTCCGGGGTGCGGGTGATCGCGGTGGATCAGGCCCAGGAGAAGCTGGACCTGGCGGCCGACTGCGGCGCCGAGATCGGCATTCTGTCCGGCCCCGACGCCGCCAAGCAGATCCTCGACCTCACCGACGGGCGCGGCGCCGACGCCGTTTTCGACTTCGCGGGCGTGGACGCCACCGCCAAGCTGGCCTGCGAGACCGTCGCGCCCAATGGCGCCTACCGCATGGTCGGACTCGGTGGCGGCGCACCCGAGATCACCGCCGGACCCGCGGGCGGACCCGGCTGGCCCTGGGGCGCGTCGGTGCGAAAGTCGTTGGGCGGCACCCGCAGTGACCTGCACGACTGCGTCGCGCTCGCGCAGGCGGGCAAGCTGCACATGGAGGTCGAACGCTTCGACCTGGCCGACGGGCCGGAGGCCTTCCGTCGCCTGGACGCGGGCCACATCCGGGGGCGCGCGGTCCTCGTTCCCTGATCAGGCCGGGCCGGGATCTACCTCGCCGAGGAACTTCGCGACCCGCGCCGCGATCTCGTCCGGGAACTCGCCATTGATGGCGTGCGAGGCCTCCGGCCACACCTCGAACTGCCCGCCGGGCACCAGCTTTCGCGCCCGCGCGGCCATCTTCTTCGCGTTGTGCACGATGCTGCGCCCCGCGAAGATGCCGAGATACGGCATGCCGAGCACCGAAAGCTGTTCCTTGGCAGGCTGTTTCGTCATCGGCAGGTAGGCCGCGAAATCCTTCATGCCCGAGGCGATCAGCCTGCCCTCGGGCAGATCCTCGGGTGCGGACACCCCGCCGGAGATCCAGCTCAGCAACTTGTTGCGCCACTTCTCCGGCATCCCCGGCAGCACCGAACCCAGCGATACCAGGATCATCTTCCAGGTCACGCCGCCGAACACGAACGGCGCGTCCAGCGTGATCAGCGAAGCCACCCGCTCCGGATGCCGCACGGCCAGATTCACCGCCGACCACCCGCCGATCGATACCCCCAGCACATGAACCGGCCGAGATTCCAACTCCGCCAACGCTTCCGACAGCCAGGTGGCCTGATCCGCGTCATCGGTCAACGGCTTGGACTGCACGCTCAGCCCCGGCTCACCCAGCAGATCCAGCGTGATCACCGGCCGCACCGCCAGCAAACCCGGCAGATTCGCCGCCCACATCGGCGTCGCGGCCTGCCGCCCGGGCAGCAGCACCAGCGGCGTCGCCTCCCCCTCCCCGAACCGATACGCCCGCACGGTCCCGAAACTGGTTGCCACATCGAGCGTTTCACGCACCGGCGGCAGGTTCTCGAACCCGTCCCGATACGCCGCCGCATACCGCCGATACCCCGCCGTCTCGCGGAAGTACCCGACCCGCCTGCCCTTGAACTTCGGCCCCACGTTGCTCTCGGGAAACTCGACCATGCCTCCAGGCTAATCCGCCGCGCCGACATCCAAATCCACCGGAGTGACCGGCCGCCGCGCTAATCTCCGCGGCATGGGCCGATATTGGCCGACAGCGGCCGTCGCACTGGGTGTATTGATCACCGCCGCCTGCGGGCACAGCGACAATGCCCACGGCGATTCGACGACTACACCCGCGGCGTCCACCGCGGCAGCACCGACCTCGGCGGCGGACCCCGCGGGCCTGCCGCTGTGCACCAACGTGCGCACCGAGGGCGACCCGCCGCCGGACTGTCGCCTGGTATCGCGCGACCGGGCCGGGCTCACGTTCGTGGTGCGCCACCGGGTACCGACGCCCACCCCGGGGGCGTACCGCCAGCGGGCGGACGTCACCATCGAGGTGATCGGCCGCGATGGCGCTGTGCGGCAGACGCTTTCCGAGCCGGGGACCCAGACCTTCGGTGAACCCCAGTTGGCGCAGCTCGCCGCCGACGATCGCGACCAACTGGTGGTTCCGCTCTCGATCGCCGCCAATGGGAACGCGACCCTGGCCGTCTATCGCGCGACCGATTCCGACCCGGACTTCGTGCGCGCCGGGGAGATCGGCGGATTGTTCGGGGTGAACCGCTCGACGAACGGCTACATCGTCGGCTCGTCAAAGAGCGGTCCCGCCGACAAATACCTCGACTTCTGGCGATTCGACGGTTCTACGCTGGCGCCGGTCGCCGCGATCATCGAGACCTACAAGGCGGACGGCAGCTCCACCTGCAAGGCCAATGATGAAGGGAATCATCCGAATTCGGGGATGAGTGCCGACGAGGTGGCCCGGAAGTTCTGCGGCGAGAAGTACGCCCGCGCCGAGCCGGTGCACTGATCTACCGCCCTACTGCAACCCGGTGATGCGGCGTTGGAGCCAGCGGCGGGATTCGGCGTCCCGGGCGTGCAGCAGGATCTTGCGGCGGGCGGTGGGGGAGAGCGCCGACAGCAGGCGGGCCAGGCGTTTTCGGGTGTCCCAGCTGAGCAGGTAGCGGACCGCGCCGGCGGTGGCGGTGTCGTCGGCCAGGTCGACGGCGCGGGCGAAGTCGGGTCCGGTTTCCAGGTCGAGGAATTGGGCCGGGATGCGTTCGTGGGTGGGGTGGCCGGAGTAGGCGCCGGTGCCCGCGGCGAACCAGGTGCACAGGCGCAGGATTCGGTCCACCGGATTCGGGTAAGCCGCCAACAGTAGGGCGCGGACCTCGGACACCTGGGGTTCGGTGAGGCCGCCGCCCGTGGTGGAAGTATCGAGGAAGAGGCTGGCGTAGGGGATGAGGGGTTCGGGGATCTCGGCCACCCACAGTCGCGCGGTGCGGTCGCTCTCGGCCTGGCGCTGCTCGGCCGCGCGGTACTCGCGCAGCGGGCCCGAGACCCCGCGCACGGCAAGCCATTCCAGGGGGCGGACGCCGTCGGCCAGCAGCGCGTCCTGCGGCCAGCCCTCCCAGCGGATCGAATACCCGTGGTGCAGCGTCACGGTCGTGAGGACGCGGTCCTGCGCGCCGAGGAAATCCAGGGTCACATCGCCCCAGCACATGCACACGAATCCGGGTAGGTCCGCCACGGCGAGCGCGTCCCGCAGCGCCCGCACGGCAATCGGGTCGCGCTCCTCCAGCAGGACCGGCGCGGGCCCGGGCATCTCGCGGACCCGGACGCCGTGCGCGTGCGCCAGCACCCGATCCAGCGCGCCGCGATCACCGCCGGCGGACGCTCCCCCGAAAGCCATACGGAAACACTAATCCGACCCGCCGGTCCCCGGCGTGGCGTCGCCGCGGCGCGCGGACGCGTTTCCGGTGTCCAGAAGGTTGCTGAACTGGTACGTACCACCTGGTGATACGGTTCCGTGTGACGCCGACAACTCGGACCCCCATCGGGGTCCGATCGCAGTGACGGGGCTGGAACCAGCGAGTCTTTCTGCAGGCCACCAGCGAAAGTGCACCAACCGGGAGCTGGACTGTGGCTGACCGGTGAAAACTGCATTGTTGCCGAGAAAGCCAGATATAGGAGAGACCGTGGCGATATCGGACTCCCAGCGGGACGCTTCCGGTCCCGCTGCCCCGCGCACCACCGGACTGTTCCGCACCAAGAGCGTCGAACAGTCGATCCGGGACACCGACGATCCCGATGCCAAGCTCCGCAAGGACCTGACCTCCTGGGACCTCACGGTCTTCGGCGTCGCGGTCGTGGTCGGCGCGGGCATCTTCACCCTCACCGCGCGTACCGCGGGCAACATGGCCGGACCCGCGGTCTCGCTGGCCTTCGTGTTCGCCGCGGTGGCCTGCGGCCTGGCCGCGCTCTGCTACGCCGAATTCGCCTCGACCGTGCCGGTCGCGGGTAGCGCGTACACCTTCTCCTACGCCACCTTCGGCGAGGTCATCGCCTGGATCATCGGCTGGGACCTGATCCTGGAATTCGCGCTCGGCACCTCGGTCGTGGCCAAGGGCTGGTCGCAGTACCTGGGCGTGGTCATGGGCGGTCGCCAGCCGATCTGGCACTTCGGATCGGTCAAGTTCGACTGGGGCGCGGTCGTGCTGATCGCCATCCTGGGCGTGCTGCTGGCGCTGGGCACCAAGCTGTCCTCGCGGGTGTCGGCCGTGGCGGTGGCCATCAAGCTGGCCGTCATCGCGTTGGTGGTCGTGGTCGGCGCCACCTACTTCAAGGCCTCGAACCTGAAGCCGTTCATTCCGGAATCGGTCCCCAATGCCGACTCCGGCGGTGCGGGCAAGCTGCACCAGACCCTGTTCCAGCTGGTCACCGGCGGCGGCAACAGCCACTTCGGCTGGTACGGCCTGCTGGCCGCGGCCTCCATCGTGTTCTTCGCCTTCATCGGCTTCGACGTGGTCGCCACCGCGGCCGAGGAGACCAAGAACCCGCAGCGCAATGTGCCGCGCGGCATCCTGGGCTCGCTGGCCATCGTGACCGTGCTGTACGTGGCGGTGTCGCTGGTGCTCACCGGCATGGTGTCCTACAAGGACCTGCAGGGCGACGACGCCACGCTCGCAACGGCTTTCGCGCTGCACGGGGTGACCTGGGCCAAGAACCTCATCTCCATCGGCGCGCTGGCCGGTCTGACCACCGTCGTCATGGTGCTGTTCCTGGGGCAGACCCGCGTGCTGTTCGCCATGTCCCGCGACGGGCTGATGCCGCGCCAACTGGCGCACACCGGATCCAAGGGCACGCCGGTGCGGATCACCGCCATCGTCGGCGTCATCTGCGCGCTGCTGGCCGGGTTCGTGGACTTCGGCACGCTCGAGGAGATGGTCAATATCGGCACGCTGTTCGCGTTCGTGCTGGTGTCCATCGGCGTGATCGTGCTGCGCAAGTCGCGTCCGGATCTGCCGCGCGGCTTCCGGGTGCCGCTGGTGCCGTTCATCCCGATCCTGTCGGTGATCGCGTGCGCGTGGCTGATGTTCAACCTGTCGGTGGAGACCTGGCTGCGGTTCGTCATCTGGATGGCGATCGGCATGGTCGTGTACTTCGTCTACGGTCGCCGGCACTCGCTGCTGGCGCTCCGGGGAGACAAAACCGGTAGCTGATCGGCTGCTCGAGTTCGGTGCTGGTGGTGTGTCGTCGCGATGACACCCCGTGGAATGCGGTTCAATTGCTCTGAATAGTGAGAGTTGTGCCACTTGATCCGCCCATCAGCACCGTTCCAGCATCCCGAGAGGAACCGATCGTGAGCATGCTCCTCGCAGTGCATGACGCCTACAACACGGTTGTCGCGCAGATCGGCAACCCGACTCCGGAGACGCCGCCGGTGGCGGACAAGCTGATGAAGCTGGTCCGCTACTTCACCTGGTTCACCATGCTGTCGGGGGTAACGGCCATCACCTACGGTGGCGGCCGGTTCGCCTGGGAGAAGTGGAGCGGCGGCGGGCTCGAATCACCGAAGATGGTGGCGGGAGCCATGATCGGCGGCGCGACCGCCACCAGCGCGGGCACGATCATGAATGCCGTGATCGGCAGCTGATTTACGAGACGGGTGCGCCGGAAACCGGCGCACCCGTTCGCGTTTCGGCTCAGCTCTGGCCGAGCATGCCGTTCATCTGATCGATTTCCTGCTGCTGCGCGGTCACGATGGACTGCGCCAGGGCCTTCGCGTCGGCGTTGGTGCCCTGCTTCAGTTCGGTGTTCGCCATGTCGATCGCGCCCTTGTGGTGCTCGATCATCATCTGCATCCACTGCTTGTCGAAGTCCGTGCCGGACAGGGATTCCAGCTTGGACATTTGATCCTTGGTCATCATGCCGGGCATGTCGTGATTCATTCCGGTCATCGGCGCGGGCTTACCGAAACTCGCCAGCAGCGTGGTGATCTGCTGCATCTCCGGGGCCTGCGCCTGTTCGACCGCCGTGGCGAGGGTGATCAGCCGCTGGTTCTGGGAGCGGCTCGGGACCAGCTTCGCCATCTCCACGGCTTGGGCGTGATGGGGATACATCATGTCCAGGAAGGTGATGTCGGCGTTGTTGAAATCGGTCCGGGTTGCCGGCTGCGCCGACGTGCTGGACTTGCCGTGATCCATGCCGGGCATGCTGCCGTCGTCGCTGCTGCTACAGCCCGCGGCCAGCAGGGCGGTGGCGGAGGTGGCGGCGATCAGGGCGAGTTTGATACGGGTGCTGAACATGCTTGTACTCCTTGGGGATTGCTGAGGTTTCGTGAAATGGGCATGGGGGTGCCCATCAGATCCGCAGAATCGCCAATTCGGCCAAGGAGAGGACCGTCCACGGTGGGGGACGGGCCCGGTGTACACGCTGATGGAACAGCTTCGAGGTGGCCGCATCGCGACGGCCGATTCCGACCCAGGCGAGCAAGGCCAAGCCGAGTGCGAGCAGTAGTCCGGTGAGCACGAACAGACAGCCGTGCATTCCGGCGTGCCCGTTGTCGCAGTCGCCGCCGCAGCCGGGCATCGACATGTCATGACTCTGGTCCGGCGCCATCGCGGCCGGAGCGGCCATCGCGTGCGCCGCATGCGTGCCGTGGCCGGAATCCTCGTGGCTCATGCCCACGACCAGCGCGTGCATGGCCACGATCCCGGCCATGAGCGCGAGCAGCCCGAACGCCCGGATGAACCGGGTGCCGCGCAGCTGCTGTTCGACCACGGTGGACATCCTACCCGGCCGCCTCGGATACCCCCTGTCGGTATTTGCCGCGGACGCGCCCGGCTCGCCACCGCGAGGATCACCCACCCGGGCGGTAGCCTGGCGGCCGTGTCACAGCGCGAACTGGTCATTCTGGGAACGGCCAGCCAAGTCCCGACCAAGCAGCGCAATCACAACGGCTATCTCTTGCGCTGGGATCGGGAGGGGCTGCTGTTCGACCCGGGGGAGGGCACCCAGCGGCAGATGAGTTTCGCGGGCGTGGCCGCCAGCGGGATCACCCGCATCTGCATCACCCACTTCCACGGCGACCACTGTTTCGGCCTGCCCGGGGTGCTCGGCCGCATCAGTCTCGACGGCGCGCTGCATCCGGTGGACGTCTACTTCCCGGCCTCGGGGGAGGTCTACTACGAGCGGCTCATCGACTCCTCGGCACACAATCGCCAGGTCGAGCTGGAACCGCATCCGATCACCGATAATGGCGAATTGCCGCCGCCCGGAGCCGATTTCACGCTGCGCGCGGCGCGGTTGTCGCATCCGGTGGAGACCTTCGGCTACCGCCTCGACGAACCCGACAGCCGCCGCTTCGTGCCCGAGCGGCTGCGGGAACTGGGGCTGTCCGGTCCGCTGGTCGGCGAATTGCAGCGCCGCGGCGAGGTCGAATTCGGCGGCCGCACCGTCACTCTCGACGAGGTGAGCGAGGCGCGGCCCGGTCAGAGCTTCGCGTTCGTCATGGACACCCGCCTCTGCGACGGCGTCTACGAGCTCGCGCAGGATGTCGACATGCTGGTCATCGAATCCACCTTCATCGACGAGGACGAGAAGCTGGCCGTCGAATACGGCCATCTCACCGCGGGCCAGGCGGGCCGGGTCGCCGCCCGGGCGGGCGTGCGCACGCTGGTCCTCACCCACTACTCGCAGCGCTACCGCACCCTCGACCAGCATTTGGCCGACGCCAAAGCACAATTCGACGGCGAGATCGTGGTGGCCGAGGATCTCATGCGCATCCCGGTTCCGCCCCGCCGCTGAGCCGCTTCACCCGGATGGCCGCGCCCGGACGGGCATGATGGTCGGCATGGACGCGCACGAGGAACTCATCGCACTCGCCGACCGCTACTGGGACGCCATGATGGAGTCCGCGCCGAGTGAGGCGACGCTGTTGGGGGACAGGCGATTCGACGATCGGATCGAGGATCTGTCGCTGCAGGCCGAGGAGGGTCTGCTGGGGACATGGCGGGGGTTGCTCGCCGAGGTGGAACGGCTCGACCCGGCGCGGCTGAGCGAGGAGGACCGCACCACCCGCAGCCTGCTGCACACCGAATTGGCCTCCGCCGTCTCGTATCTGGAGTGGCGGCCGATCGAGATGGCCTCCGACCAGATGACCGGCGTGCACGCCGGGATGCTGACCGCGGCGCCCCAGGTGAACGCGCCCGAACCGGAGCACGCGCGGAAACTGGTGGAGCGCTACCGGCAGTTCGGCACGCTGATGAATCAGGCCGTCGAACGCTTCCGCGCCGGTCTGGCGGCCGGGCGCACGCCCGCGCACATCACCATCGCGCGCTCGCTCAATCAACTCGACGGCTACCTGGCTTCCGACTTGAAGGACGACCCGTTCGCCACCATGTCCGGCCCGGCCGATTGGGACGGCGAGACCGCTTGGCGCGCTGAACTGTCCGAGGTCGCCCGCGACGTCATCCGCCCCGCCTTCGCCGCCTACCGCGAGGTGCTGGCCGCCGAACTCGAGCCCGCCGCCCGCCCCGACGACAAGCCCGGCCTGTGCTGGCTCGGCGACGACGGCGCCGACATCTACGGGCGCCTGCTGCGCCGCCACACCACCCTCCCCGACCTCGGCGCGGACGAGATCCACCAGCTGGGCCTGGACGAATTGGCCAAGCTGCGCGCCGAATACCAGGAGATCGGCGGCCGCCACTTCGGCCTCACCGACCAGACCGCCATCTTCGCCCGGCTGCGCGAGGACACCGCCCTGCGCTACGCCGAGGGCGAGGAGATCATGGCCGACGCCCGCGCCTGCCTGGCCGCCGCCCAGGCCGAGATGGGCAACTGGTTCGGCCGCCTGCCCCGCGAGGCCTGCGGCATCTTTCCGGTCCCCGACTTCCTGGCCGCCGACGCACCCGCCGCCTACTACTTCCCGCCCGCCGCCGACGGAACCCGCCCCGGCGCGTACTACGTCAACCTGCGCGAGCCCAAGACCCGCAACCGCTACGAGACCGCGGCGGTCGCCTACCACGAGGCCATTCCCGGCCACCACCTGCAGCTGACCATTGCCAATGAGCTGGACCATCTGCCCCGCTTCCAGCGAATGTCGTTCTCCAACACCGCCTTCGTCGAGGGCTGGGCCCTCTACACCGAACGCCTCGCCGACGAAATGGGCCTGTACCCCGACGATCTCACCCGAATCGGCATGCTCGCCGCCGACTCGTGGCGCTCCTGCCGCCTGGTCGTGGACACCGGCCTGCACGCCAAGGGCTGGACCCGCCAGCAGGCCATCGACTTCATGTACGCGAGCGTCCCGGTCGGCCTCGAAGAGATCCGAGCCGAAATCGACCGCTACATCGCCATGCCCGGCCAGGCCGTCGCCTACAAGGTCGGCCAACTCGAAATCCGCCGCCAGCGCGCGCAGGTCACCGAGCGTCTCGGAACCGCCTTCGACATCAAGTCCTTCCACGACAAGATCCTCGGCTCCGGCTCCGTCAGCCTGCCCGTCCTCCGCGATCTGGCGGCATCGCTGTAGCCGGTGGAATAGCGGCCCCTCCCGTGTGTTCGACTCATCTAGTGAGTTGGGCTAACGAGAGGGGTCGCCGGTGACGGCTACGGATGTGAAGTCGTCCATTGGTCTCAGGTCCGAGCGCGGGCCGATTCTGGTGGCGATCATGCTGTCGACCTCGCTGGTTGCGTTGGATTCCACCATCATTGCGACCGCGGTGCTCACCATTACCGATCAGCTCGGTGGGTTCGCGCAGTTCCCATGGCTTTTCAGTATTTATCTGCTGGCGCAGGCGGTGACCGTGCCGATCTACGGAAAGCTCGCCGACATGGTCGGGCGGAAGCCGGTGATGCTGTTCGGGATCGGGGTGTTCGCGCTCGGGTCGCTGCTGTGCGGGCTGGCCACCAGCATGATCGGTTTGATCGTGTTCCGGGCGGTGCAGGGGATCGGGGCCGGAGCGGTCAGCCCGATGTCGATGACCATCGCAGGGGATATCTACACCGTGCAGGAGCGGGCCAAGGTGCAGGCGTATCTGGCCAGCGTGTGGGCCGCGTCGTCGGTGCTGGGGCCGCTGTTGGGCGGGGTGTTCTCCGAATATGTCAGCTGGCGTTGGATTTTCCTGATCAACCTGCCGCTGGCGGCGCTGGCCGGGTGGATGATCCTGCGGAAGTTCACCGAATGCACTCCGCGGCAGAGCCATCGGATCGACTACCTGGGCGCGGGGCTGCTCACCGTCGGGGCGGGCGCGCTGATTCTGGCGCTGCTGGAGGGCGGGCAGGCGTGGGCGTGGACCTCGCCTGCGAGTCTGGCGCTGTTCATCGGCGGCGGCCTCGTGCTGATCGCGTTCGGGCTGGTGGCGCGGCGGGCCGCGAATCCGATTCTGCCGCTGTGGGTTTTCACCCGGCGCATCGTGGTGGCCAGCAGCCTGGCCTCGCTGCTGGTGGGCGCGATCCTGCTGGGCCTCACCTCGTATGTGCCGACCTTCGCGCAGGGCGTGCTCGGCAGCGGGGCGCTGATCGCGGGTCTCACCGTGGGCGCGCTGACGCTGGGCTGGCCGGTGTCGGCGTCGCAGGCCGGAAAGGTGTACCTGCGCATCGGTTTCCGCGCCACCGCCGTGATCGGGAGTGTGCTGGCGGTGGTCGGCGCGGGCTCGCTGCTGCTGGTAGACGCGCATTCGAGCCTGCTGCGGGTGGCGATCGGCTGTTTCATCGTCGGGATGGGTATGGGCCTGGTGGCCAGCCCCACCCTGATCGCCGCGCAGGCCAGCGCCGAATGGTCCGAGCGCGGCGTGGTGACCGCGACCAATATGTTCACGCGCTCGCTGGGCAGCGCGGTCGGGGTGGCGGTGTTCGGCGCACTGGTCAACGCCCGCCTCGGCGACGTCGACCATCCGGCCGCCGCCGATCTCGCGCCCGCCGTGCATCTGGTCTTCCTCGGGGTGGCCGCCATGACGGTGGTCCTCATCGGCGCGTCCGCGGTCATGCCGCACCGCGGCGACGGCGGTGCGGCAAATTAATTCAATTCCGCGAAAATCGGATCGGCCGAGCCGAATGGAGTGGTGCGGCAATGATCTAGCACACTGTAGGTGTGGTTGAGGTCGAGGACGTATTGCGCCGGCTGCGGCGGTATCCAGATGTAGAAGCGGTGAACCTGTACGCGGTCGATGCCGCGGACCGGTTCATGCTGGATGTCGCCGCGGATTCGCTGGCAGGCGCCGACGGCCGGGTCGCGGTGATCGATGACGGCTACGGCGCACTGACTCTCGGCGCCATCGCCGCACACGATCTGCGCGGGGTTCGGGTGCATCAGGATTTACTGACCGGTGAATTGGCCCTCGCCAACAATGCCCGAATTGTCGGATTTTCTGATCGATTCACCACCCACGAATTGGGTCCGGAATTGCTCGGCGACGTGCGCGTGGTGCTGTGGCGGCTGCCGCGCGCCCTGTCCGGCCTCGCCGAGACCGCCGAGGCCATCGCCCGCTACGCCGCCCCCGAGGTCGAGGTCTTCGCGGGCGGCCGCGACAAATACCTGACCCCCGCCATGAACGAGGTGCTCGCCGAATCCTTCGGCTCGGTGCGCGCCAGCCGCGGCCGCCAGAAGTCCCGCATCCTGCTGGCCTCGGACCCGAAACCGATTGGTGAGCCCCGCTTCCCGGTCCGCAACCGGCTCGACGACCGCGACCTCGAGGTGGTCGCCCACGGGGCCGCCTTCTCCGGCCCGCGCCTGGATATCGGCACCCGCTTCCTGCTCGATTACCTGAAGCGTATGAAGCCCGATGCCCGTGACGCCATCGATCTGGGTTGCGGCACCGGCATTCTCGCGGTGGCCCTGGCCAAAGCCCGTCCCGGCCTGCGCGTCACCGCGACCGACCAGTCCGCCGCCGCGGTGGCCTCCACCCGCGCCACCGTCGCCGCCAATGGCGTGGCCGACCAGGTGACCGTGCTCCAGGACGACGCCATGTCCTCGGCTCCCGACAACAGCGCCGATCTGGTCCTGTGCAATCCGCCCTTCCACGTCGGCGCGGCCGTGCACACCGGTTCGGCCATCAAGATGTTCCAGCAGACCGGCCGCGTCCTGCGACCCGGCGGCGAACTCTGGACGGTCTACAACACGCACCTCAACTACCGGGGCGTCATGGAGCGCATGGTCGGCAAAACCGATGTGATGGGCCGCAATCGCAAGTTCACTGTGACCCGCTCGGTGCGCGGTCTGCACGACGCCGAACAATAGGACGCATGGGACGAATTGATCTTCGAGTCTTCACCGAACCCCAGCAGGGCGCGTCCTACGACACCCTGCGCACCGTCGCCAAGACCGCCGAGGACCTCGGCTACGACGCCTTCTTCCGTTCCGACCACTACCTGAAGATGGGCGACGCGGACGGCCTGCCCGGCCCGACCGACGCCTGGATCACCCTGGCCGGGCTGGCCCGCGAGACCCGCCGCATCCGCCTGGGCACCCTGGTCACCTCCGCCACCTTCCGCCACCCGGGCGTGCTGGCCATCGAGGTGGCCCAGGTCGACGCCATGTCCGGCGGCCGCGTCGAATTCGGTTTCGGCGCGGGCTGGTTCGAGGCCGAGCACAAGGCCTACGGCATTCCGTTCCCGGCCGAGAAGTTCCCGCGCTTCGAGGAGCAGCTGGCCATCGTCACCGGCCTGTGGCGGACGCCGGTCGGCGAGACGTTCTCCTTCGACGGCGAGCACTACACGCTGCAGGATTCCCCGGCGCTGCCCAAGCCCGCGCAGGAGCGGATGCCGGTCATCATCGGCGGCATGGGCGCCAAGCGCACCCCGCGCCTGGCCGCGAAGTACGCCACCGAGTTCAATGTGCCGTTCCAGTCGGCCGAGGCCAGCGCCGAGCAGTTCGAGCGAGTTCGCAAGGCCGCCAAGGACGCCGGTCGCGACCCGCAGGACATCACCTTCTCCAACGCGCTGGTCGCCTGTGTCGGCGCGAACGATGCCGAGGTGGCCAAGCGCGCGGCGGCCATCGGCCGCGAGGTGGACGAGCTGAAGGCCAACGGCCTGGCGGGCAGCCCGGACGAGGTGGTCGACAAGATCGGCCGCTACGCCGAGATCGCCGGTACCAGCCGCGTCTACCTGCAGCTGCTGGACCTGTCGGACCTGGATCATCTCGAGCTCATCGCCCATCGCGTGATGAGTCAGCTGGGCTGACGCACCGGCGAGCGGACGGCGCGTTCAGTAAAGCTCAGGTAAAGTCTGTTCAGTCCGATCTATGGGGGTTCGGGAACTATCCGGCCCCCATCACACGTTGGACGAGTAGCTTCACAGGCCACGACCTACGTGAGCCGCGACTCCAGAAAGGGACGCACAGTGCGCTCCACATCCAACCCGGTTTTCCGGAACTTGCAGCCGCAGCAGGGTGGCTACGCCGGCTTCGGTCAGGCACCTGGAGCCGGTCAGTACGCCAACGACCCGTACGGTCAGCAGGCCTCGCAGTATCAGTACGGCCAGCAGCCGCCGCAGTACCCGGGCGGCTACCAGCAGCCCTACCAGCCGGCGGTGCCGACCACCCGCCCGATGACCATCGACGATGTCGTCCAGAAGACCGGCATCACCCTCGGTGTCACCATTCTGGGCGCGATCGTGTCCTACGCGCTGACCGCGGGCAACCACGGCCTCGCGCTGCCGTTCGTGCTGGTCGGCGGTCTCGGCGGCTTCGTGCTGGCGATGATCATGACCTTCGGCCGCAAGCAGGACAACCCGGCGCTGGTGCTCAGCTACGCGGCGCTGGAAGGCCTGATGCTGGGCGCGTTCTCGTTCCTGTTCACCAATGTCGCCTTCGGCGGCGTGGGCGGTTCGGGTCTCATCGCGCAGGCCGTGCTCGGCACCTTCGGTGTCTTCTTCGGCATGCTCGTGGTCTACAAGACCGGCGCGATCCGCGTCACCCCGCGCCTGACCCGCATGGTCGTCGGCGCCATGATCGGCGTGCTGGTGCTCATGCTCGGCAACGCGGTCGCCGCGATCTTCACCTCGGGCGGCTTCGGCCTGCGCGACGGCGGCCCGCTGGCGATCGTCTTCAGCCTCGTGGTCATCGCTGTCGCGGCCTTCAGCTTCCTGCTGGACTTCGACGCCGCCGATCAGCTCATCCGGGCCCAGGCTCCGGAGAAGGCGGCCTGGGGCGTGGCGTTCGGCCTGACCGTCACCCTGGTCTGGCTGTACCTCGAGATCCTGCGCCTGCTGAGCTACTTCCAGGGCGATAGGTAACCTCCCGAACCCCAAATGAATGGGCGGGCATCGGATTCCGATGCCCGCCCATTGCTTTGTAGCCAAGCCTGAGAGCAATCAATCGCTACTCACCACCTCCTTCAGGACGTCGGTGGCGACGTGATCCTCACCGCAGAAGGGGGCGAGGGTCGCGACGCTGGAACAGTTGTTCAGCCGCAGCGGCAGGATCTCCTGGTATGCGGCCGAGTCGTACCAGTCGTTGACGGCCTGGTAGTCCGGGAATTCGATGACGATCGCGATCGCGCTCTCCGGCCCCTCGCCGCGGCGCTGCGGGTTGCCGTGGACCAGGAACTTCCCGCCGAACGGGGCGAGGGTTCCGTCGATGCGCTCCAGGTATTCGACGATCTCGGCATTGACGTCGACATCCCACAGGTGGGCGATTGCGTAAGCGGGCATTTCGAGCTCCTCTTCCGGAATTGCTGTGCTGCCCTCGATATTTCCGGCTGCCGGGAACGAAGTCGATTACCTCTCTGGTAATACCGTGCCCGGAATATGCTTCGCCTCCAGGTGCTCACGGCGCAGCAGCTTGCTGCCCAGCCACACCAGCGGATCGTATTTCCGGGAAATGACCTGCTCCTTCAGGGGAATCAGGGCATTGTCGGTGATCTTGATGTGCTCGGGGCAGACCTCGGTGCAGCACTTGGTGATATTGCAGTAGCCCAGTCCCAGATCGTCCTGCGCCAGCTTGCGGCGGTCCAGGACGTCGGCGGGATGCATCTGCAATTCCGCCACCCGCATGAGGAAACGCGGACCGGCGAAGGCGGTCATGTTCTCCTCGTGGTCACGAATGGCGTGACAGGTGTTCTGGCACAGGAAGCATTCGATGCATTTGCGGAATTCCTGGCTGCGTTGCACGTCCTCCTGCATCATCCGGTATTCGCCGGGTCGCATGCCCGCTTCGGGCTGGAACGGCGGCACCTCGCGCGCCTTGATGTAGTTGAACGACACATCGGTCACCAGATCGCGGATCACCGGGAAGGCGCGCAGCGGGGTGATGGTGATGGCATCGCCCACCACCGCCTGCGCCGCCTGGCTCATGCACATGAGCTTGGGGAAGCCGTTGATCTCCGCCGAGCAGGAGCCGCACTTGCCCGCCTTGCAGTTCCAGCGCACCGACAGATCCGGGCACTGGGTGGCCTGCAGCCGGTGCACGACGTCGAGCACGACCTCGCCCTCGCTCACCTCGACCTGATAGTCCTCGAGCGCGCCGCGCCCGCCGTCGCCGCGCCAAACCCGCACGGTCACTGTCTTTTTCATCGGGACGCTCCCACACCCAGCTGGGCCAGTTCGGATTCGGTGAAGTACTTGCGCAGCTCGTCCGGCTCGAACAGCGCCACCAGGTCCGCGCGCATGGGCGGCATGATCCGCCGCGACAGGTGCACGCGGCCGTCGAAGTCGCGGCAGGTCAGCACGACGCCGCGCCAGGACGGATCCATGGCGGGGAAGTCGCCGCGGGTGTGTCCGCCGCGAGATTCGTTGCGTTCCAGGGCCGATCGCGCCACGCATTCGGCGATGAGGGCCATATTGCGCAGGTCGAAGGTGAGGTGCCAGCCGGTGTGGTACAGCCGATCACCGGTCACCCCAACGTGTTCCGCGCGCTGACGCAGTAGCTCCAGCTCGCCGAGCGCCTTGGCGAGCTCGTCGCCATCGCGGACGATGCCGACCAGTTCGGTCATCACCCGCTGCAGGGCCTGATGCACCTCGTAGGGGTTCTCACCGTCCTCGCGCTCGTACGGTGCGAGGGCCTCCGCGAGCGCCTCCTCGACGGCGTTCCCGTGCACGACCGGTCTGGAATCGCCCAGGGTTTGCAGGTATTCGTGGGCTCCCGCTCCGGCGCGGGCGCCGAAGATGAACAGGTCGGACAGCGAATTGCCGCCGAGCCGGTTGGAACCGTGCATGCCGCTGGCGCACTCCCCGGCCGCGAAGAGTCCGGGCAGGGTGGTGGCGGTGGTGTCGGGGTCGACGCGCATGCCACCCATGACGTAGTGCGCGGTCGGCCCGACCTCCATCGGCTCCTCGGTGATGTCGACCCCGGCCAGCTCCGCGAACTGATGGTGCATGGCGGGCAGCCGCCGACGGATCTCCTCGGGCGACATGCGGGTGGAGACATCGAGGAAGACACCGCCGTGCGGCGACCCCCGGCCCGCCTTCACCTCCGAGTTGATGGCCCGCGCCACCTCGTCGCGCGGCAGCAATTCCGGTGGCCGCCGGTTGTTCTCGGGATCGGTGTACCAGCGGTCGGCCTCCTCCTCGGTCTCGGCGTATATCGACCGGAACACCTCGGGGACGTAGTCGAACATGAAGCGCCGGCCCTCGCTGTTGCGCAGCACGCCGCCGTCGCCACGCACGCCCTCGGTGACCAGCACGCCGCGCACCGACGGCGGCCACACCATGCCGGTGGGGTGGAACTGGATGAACTCCATGTTCACCAGTTCCGCGCCCGCGCGCAGGGCCAGGGCGTGGCCGTCGGCGGTGTAGTCCCAGGAGTTCGAGGTGACCGTGTACATCTTGCCCAGCCCGCCGGTCGCCAGAATGACCGTCGGCGCGGCCAGCACCACGAAATCGCCTGTCTGCCTGACGTATCCGAACGCACCGGAGATCCGGCCGTCATCGGTGAGCAGGCGGGTGATGGTGGTCTCGTCGAACACCTTCAGCATGGCCTCGGGATCGCCGTACTCCTCGGCGTCGGCGCGCTGCAGCGCGACCAGGCGCTGCTGCAGGGTGCGGATCACCTCGAGCCCGGTGCGGTCGCCGACATGCGCCAGCCGCGGGTACTCGTGGCCGCCGAAGTTGCGCTGGGAGATCAGGCCGTCCTTGGTGCGGTCGAACAGCGCACCCCAGTGCTCGAGCTCCCAGATGCGGGTGGGCGCCTCCTTGGCGTGCAATTCGGCCATCCGCCAGTCGTTCAGGAATTTTCCGCCCCGCATCGTGTCGCGGAAATGCACCTGCCAGTTGTCTTTCGGATTGCCATTGCCCATGGCCGCGGCGGCGCCGCCCTCGGCCATGACCGTATGCGCCTTGCCGAGCAGGGTTTTGGTGATGACGGCGGTCTTGAGACCGCGGCTGCGGGCCTCGATGGCCGCGCGCAGGCCCGCACCGCCCGCGCCGATCACCACCACGTCGTAGTCGTGGTGAATCGGCTGGTCAGAAGAATCGAAGATCACCGATGACTCCCATCGAGAGCAGGCGGACGTAGACGTCCGTGAACGCCACCCAGATCAGCGAGATCCACGCCATGCGCTGGTGGTGCGGGTTGATCCGGCTCACCCAGGTCCACAGCCGGTACCGGATCGGATGGTTGGAGAAGTGCTTGAGCCGGCCGCCGATGGCGTGGCGGCAGGCGTGGCAGGACAGGGTGTACATCCACAGCAGCGCGGCGTTCACGATCAGCACGACCGTGCCCAATCCCATGTGGCCCCAACGACCGTCGTAATCGCGGAAGGCGATCACGGCGTCGTAGGTCAGCACCACGTTCAACAGTGCTGCCAGCCAGAAGAAGTACCGGTGCATGTTCTGGATGAACACGAGCGGGAACTTCGATTCGCCGGTGTACTTCTTGTGCGGTTCGCTCACCGCGCACGCCGTCGGCGACTGCCAGAAGGCCCGGTAGTAGGCCTTGCGGTAGTAGTAGCAGGTGAACCGGAATCCCATGGGAATCCAGATGATCAGGATCGACGGGGTGATCCAGGCGGGCCAGCTCACCCAGCCCCAGCCGTGCATGCCGACATCGGTGAGGTTGGGAGAGTAGAACGGCGACAGGTACGGGCCGGACGCGTAGTGGTCGTTGGCCAGGATGACGTAGGCCGCGTAGACGATGAACGCCGTCAGGATCGAGGCCGTCACGATCGGCTGCGCCAGCCAATTGTCCAGTCGCAGTGTGCGTTGCGGAATCTGTGCGCGGGTCCGTTCCCGCTCCGGTGCGGCCGTCACAGCAGCGTGCGGGCCCGCGGGGCCGTCATCTTCTCCGGGCTCAGCAGCTCGTCCAGGGCCTCCTGGGTGAGCGCGCCGCGCTGGAGCACCAGGTCGTAGACGCTGCCGCCGGTCCGCAACGCCTCCTTGGCGATCGAGGCCGCCTCCTCATAGCCCAGCGCGGGGACGAGCGCGGTGACCAGGCCGATGCTGTTGTTGACCAGTTCCTTGCAGCGCTCGCGGTTGGCGGTGATGCCGGTGATGCAGCGGTTGGTCAGCGTCACGGCGGCATTGCGCAGCATGAGCGTGCCCATGAGCAGGTCGTAGGCCATGATCGGCTCGGCCATGTTCAGCTCCAGCTGGCTGGCCTCCGCCGCCATGGTGACGGTCATGTCGTAGCCAATGAGCTGGAAGCAGACCTGCGAAACCACCTCGGGGATAACCGGATTCACCTTGCCGGGCATGATCGACGAACCCGGCTGCATGGCGGGCAGATTGATCTCCGCCAGCCCCGCGCGCGGACCCATCGACAGCAGGCGCAGGTCATTGCAGATCTTCGACAGCTGCACCGCGGCGCGCTTCATGGTGGCCGAGACCGCCACGAAATCACCCGAATCCTGGGTGGCCTCAACCAGATCCACGGCCGGGCGGATGGGCAGGCCGGTCACGATGGCCAGCTTGTTCGCGCAGAGCTCGGCGTAGCCGGGCGGGCTGGTGATGCCGGTGCCGATGGCGGTGGCACCCATGTTGGTGACGAGCAGGTCCTCGGAAATGCGCTTCAGATGCGCGATGGCCTCGCCGACCATGACGCCGTACGCGCCGAACTCCTGGCCCAGGGTCATCGGGACGGCGTCCTGCAGCTGGGTGCGGCCCATCTTGATGACGTCGCTGAACTCGGCGGCCTTGGCCTGCAAGGCTTTCTGCAGCTCCGCCATGGCCTCGGCGGCGTCCTGGAGCGAGAGGTACACGCCCAGCTTCACCGCGGTCGGGTAGACGTCATTGGTCGACTGCGAGCAGTTCACATCGTCGTTCGGGTGCAGGAACTGGTACTGGCCCTTGCCGTGTCCCATGATCTCGAGGCCGCGATTGGCGATCACCTCGTTGGCGTTCATATTGGTCGAGGTGCCCGCGCCGCCCTGCACCATGTCGACGATGAAGTCACCGTGCAGTTTTCCGGCCAGGATCTCGTCGCAGGCCAGCGTGATGGCCTCCGCCTTCTCGACATCCAGTGCGCCGAGCTCGTAATTGGCCAGCGCGGCAGCCTTTTTCACGTAGGCCAGCGCATCCACCAGATGCCCGAATTTGCGCAGCTTGATGCCCGAGATCTGGAAGTTCTCGATGGCGCGCAGGGTCTGCACGCCGTAGTACGCCTCGGCCGGGACCTCCCGCTCGCCGAGCGAATCATGTTCGCGCCGAATGCCTCCCACCGCGTGCTGGGACACCACGGCCTCGGCCAGCCGGCTCGACACCGCCTGCAGCCGCGCGGCCACCAGCTGGGCGACGCGGGCCACGATGCGGTGATAACGCTCGGGCTCCCGGGCCGACAGCTCCTCGATGGCCTCGCGGGTGACGAGCAGGATGGTCGCGCCGCCGGTGGTGCGGGCGGTGGCCATGTGCGTGCCACCGTCCAGCAACGTCATCTCCGCGATCATGCCGCCCGCGCGGACGGTGCCGAGCGCGGTCTCGTGCCCGGCCAGTCCGGTGACCATCTCGATCCGGCCGTTCAGGACGATGCCGAACCAGTCGCGCGGCGTGGACTCGTGGAAAAGCACTGCGCCCGCGGGGTATTCGCGGTACTGGGCGACGGCGGTGAGGGCCTGTAGGTCCTGCACGCCGATTCCGGTGGCGATCGAGGTGGCCTCGATCATGTCTTGCATGGTGTCCACGTTGACTCCTGGATCGGTGGGGCTAGTCTTCTCAACGGGAGCGAACCGTCAGCAAAATTATTGATCAGATAGATCTGTCATAGCGAGTCAGAGGCCGATAGTCAGGGCATTTGTCCTGGGACTCATGACGATGACAGATAAGTACCGAGGCGGTTTCTCCGATGATTCAGATGCTTCTCGAGTTAGCGGTGGTGCTCGCCGCGATCCTGATCGGATCGCGCGTGGGCGGCATCGGACTCGGTGTATGGGGTGCGGTGGGCGTGGTCGCGCTCGCCAGTGTGTTTCGGGTCGCACCCACGTCACCACCGGTCGACGTGCTGCTCATCATCCTGGCGGTGGTGGTCGCGGCGGCCACCATGGAGGCGGCGGGCGGCGTGGATTACATGGTCCGCATCGCCGAACGCTTGATTCGCAAGAACCCCAAGCGCATTACCTTTGTCGCGCCCGTGGTGGTGTTTCTGTTCACGGTCGGCGCGGGCACCGGCCACCTGCTCTATCCGCTGCTGCCGGTGATCCACGAGGTGGCGCGTGAGGGCGGCGTGCGACCGGAACGGCCGATCTCCATGTCCGCCATCGCAAGTCAATCCGCTATCTGCGCCAGCCCGGTCTCGGCCGCCATGGCCGCCACGGTCGTGGTGCTCGGGCCCGACGGCTGGAGCATGGTGAAGATCCTGGCCGTGACCGTCCCGTCGGTGCTGATCGGCCTGATCGCGGGCTCGCTCTCGGTCTGCCGTCGCGGTAAGGATCTTCCGCCGGTCGATACGGACAAGGTCGAGCGTCCCGAATTGCCGCGTACCGCAAAGCTTTCCGCGCTCATCTTCCTGCTCGGCGTGCTTGCCGTGGTGATCTCGGGCGCGTTCCCGGACCTGCGTCCCCCGGGTGCGGACGGCAAGGCGCTGAGCATGCCCGAAACCATCGAGGTGCTGATGCTCTCGACCTCGGCGGTCATCATGCTGGTCTGCAAGGTCTCGGCCCCGAAGATTCCGGGCACGCCGGTGGCCAAGGCGGGCCTGGTGGCCCTGGTCGGCGTCTTCGGATTGGCCTGGCTCGGTGACAGTTTCATCAAATCCAACCAGGACATGATCGTGGGCAACCTGGGCGATCTGGCCAAGCAGCACACCTGGCTCTTCGCGGTGGTCCTCGCCCTGGTCTCGGCGCTGGTGCTGAGCCAGGCCTCGGCCACCAAGATCATGCTGCCGCTCGGCCTGGCCCTGGGGATCTCGGCGCCGCACCTGGTCGCGATGCTTCCGGCGTTGTGCGCGCTGTTCATCCTGCCGGTCTACCCGACCAGCATCGCGGCGGTGAACTTCGACCTCTCCGGCACAACGAAATTCGGCAAACTGGTGCTGAACCACAGCTTCATGCTGCCGGGCCTCGTCACCACCGCCGTGGCCGTGGCCGTGGGGTATCCGCTTGCCGCACTGGTCAGCTGAGGATTCGCGCCGCCGCCTCGCGGGCCGATCGCGGATCGGTCGTGGTCAGCACGGCCGCGGCGGCGCGGCGGCAATCCGCCATGGTGACGGCTGCCAGTCGCGCCCCTACCGCGGGCACCGCCGGGGCCGCCGCGGACAGGGACGTGACGCCGAAACCGGCCAGGACACAGGCCAACAGCGGATCGGCGGCGGCCTCACCGCACACGCCCACCGGCTTGCCGAGCCGCTGTCCGGCCGCGGCGGTCGCCGCCACCAGACGCAGCACCGCGGGCTGCCACGGATCGGTGAGGGCGGCCAGCTGCGGGGACATGCGGTCGGCGGCCATGGTGTACTGCGCCAGATCATTGGTGCCGATCGAGACGAAGTCGACGTGCTCGAGGATCGCCGCGGCCAGCAGAGCGGCGGCCGGAACCTCGATCATGACGCCGGGCACCAGGCCCCGGGCGCGGACCCGCGCGCCGAACGACTTCGCCTCCGCCGCAGTGGAAATCATGGGCGCCATCACCCACGGGGCGTGGCGGCGGCCCTGCGCGGCGGCGACCACGGCATCGAGCTGGCGGTCCAGGATGCCGGTGTCGCGCGCGGTGATTCGGATGCCGCGCACGCCGAGTGCCGGATTCGGTTCGTCGGCGTGCGGGGCGAAGCGCAAGGGCTTGTCGGACCCGGCGTCGAGGGTGCGCACGACCACCTTGGCGTCCGGGTAGGCATCGAGGACCTCCGCGTAGAGCGCGGCCTGTTCGGCGATCGTGGGCTCGGATTCCCGGTCCAGGAAACACAATTCGGTGCGGAACAGGCCGACTCCCTCGGCCGGGCCGCCGCTCGCGGCGCGGGCTCCGGCGCCGTCCTGCACATTGGCGAGCACCTCGACGCGATGGCCGTCGGCGGTGGCGCCCGGCCCGGTCCAGCCCGCGGCCCGCTCGGCCGCCGCGCGGTAGCCGGTGAGGGCCGTGGCGATGGCCTCGGGTTCGGGGCAGACCAGGACGCGGCCGGCCGCGCCGTCGAGCAGGAGGTCGGTTCCGGCCGCTACCTCGTCGAGGCCCTCGACCCCGACCGCGCAGGGAATCCCGAGCTGGCGGGCGATGATGGCGGTGTGGCTGGTCGGCCCGCCGAGCGACATGGCCAGGCCGACAATGAGATTCGGGTCCAGCCCGGCCGTGTCGGCGGGTGCCAGATCGGTGGCGAGCAGGATCGAAGGCCGTGCCGGAGTGGGGATTCCGGGCTCCGGCGCGCCCAGCAATTCGGCCACGATCCGGTCGCACACGTCCCGCAGGTCCGTCACCCGCTCGGCCATCAGTCCGCCCAGGCCGGTGAACATGGTCGTGAACCGCTCGGTCGCGGCCAGCGCCGCGGCGACCGCGGAGTCGCCCTCGGCGATGGATTGCTCCGTGACGGCCAGCCACCCCGGATCGGCCGCCATGGCCGCGTTCGCCGACAGCACCTCGGCGGCCGCGCCGGTCGTGCTCGCCGCGCGCTCCCGCAATCGCTGCGCGACGGCCGCCGCGGCCCCCCGCAGGGCCTCCGACTCCGATGCCCGATCGGGCACTGATGTGTGGGTTTCGGTGTCGATGCGGACCCTGGGCACCGGCCGGATCGCCGGGGCGGCGACCACGCCGGGCACCGCGGGAGTGCCGTTGAGCACGGTCGATACGGCATTCTCCGAGAGTGATCGCGTCATGAAACTTCTCCTCCGACTGTGACCCAGGCTACGCGTCGTTCTTGACAAAACAACACATTCAGGCATAAAACAACATAAGTCAACAACGACCAGGGAGGTTCGGATGTACGCCGAGGAGCGGCAGCAAGCCATTGCCGCGCTGGCCGAGCAACGCGGCCGCGTATCGGTGATCGAACTGGCCGAACAGTTCGAGGTCACCACCGAGACGGTGCGCCGCGACCTGGCCGCCCTGGATCGCCTGGGCCTGATCCGCCGAGTCCACGGCGGCGCGGTCCCGGCCGCCGCCCTGACCGCCATCGAGCTCGGCACCGGCGAGCGCGAGCACACCCGCGCCGCCGAGAAGGACCGGATCGCCAAGGCCGCCCTGGCCTTCCTGCCGCCCACCGGCGGCAGCGTGCTCTTCGACGCGGGCACCACGACGGCCCGCATCGCGGCGGCGCTGCCCGGCGACCGGGAACTGGTGGCCGTCACCAATTCCCTGCCCATCGCGGTCCGGCTGGGCGGCTCGGCGGGCGTCCGCACCCACATCCTGGGCGGGCGCGTGCGTGGCGTCACCCAGGCCGCCGTCGGCGCGGATACGCTGCACATGCTCGCCGATTTCCGGGTCGATGTGGCCTTCATCGGAACCAACGCGCTGACGATCGGGCACGGCCTGTCCACGCCGGATCCTGATGAAGCCGCGGTCAAGCGGGCCATGGTCGCCAGCGCGCATCGCGTCGTGGTGGTGGCCGACTCCACCAAGATCGGGCGCGAGGATCTGATCCGCTTCGCCGCCATCGCGGATATCGACGTGCTGGTCAGCGATGATCAGCTGCTGCCCGCGGTGCGAAATGAACTGTCCGAGTTCGGTATCGAGGTGGTGACCGCATGATCGTCACATTGACGGCCAATCCCAGCATCGACCACACCGTCGCGCTGTCCGAACCGCTGCGCCGCGGCGATCTGCAGCGCGCCCGCGCGGCCACCTCGTATCCGGGTGGCAAGGGCGTCAATGTCTCTCGCGTGCTGGCGGGCGCGGGCGCGGCCACCATCGCGGTGCTCCCGGGCAGCCCGGGCGATCCGCTGCTGCGCGCGCTCACCGAGACCGGCCTGGACTACCGCGCGGTGCCGTGCGGCGGTCCCGCGCGCACCAACCTCACCATCACCGAGACCGACGGCACCACAACGAAAATCAATGAACCGGGCACGCCGCTGACCGCCGCCGAACGGAAGGCGCTGGCGGACTTGCTGGTCGAGCTCGCGCGCGACGCCGCCTGGGTGGTGCTGTCCGGCTCACTGCCGCCCGCCGTGCCCACCGACTGGTATGTGGAGCTGCTGCGGCTGCTGCCCGGAACCCGGGTCGCGGTCGACACCTCCGACGGACCGCTGCTCGCCATGGCCGGGCAATTCGAGTCCGCCGCACCGCAATTGATCAAACCGAACGCCGAGGAGCTGGCACAGCTGACCGGCGCGGATCCGGAGGCGCTGCACGATCCGGCCGCGGCCGCACGCGCGGCGTCGGCGCTGGTGGCGCGCGGCGTCGAGACCGTGCTGGCCACGCTCGGCGCGGCCGGAGCCGTGCTGGTCACCGCCGACGGAGCCTGGCACGCCACCGCGCCCGCCATCACCGCCCGCAGCACCGTGGGCGCCGGTGACTCGTCGCTCGGCGGGTACCTGCTCGCCGACTTGGACGGCGCCGCACCGGAAGACCGGTTGCGTCGCGCGGTCGCCTACGGCAGTGCCGCGGCCGCCCTCCCGGGGACCGGCCTGCCGGGCCCGCACCACACCGACCCGAGCGCCGTGGCCGTCACGGCCCTGGACTTCCAGCCCCACCACTGAAGGACCCGCGATGTCCGACCCGATCATCACCAGCGACCTGATCGCGCTCGACGCCGACCTCGGCGGCGAGAAAGCCGACGTGATCGAGGCGCTGGCCCAGCGCCTCGCCGGCGCGGGGCGCGCCACCTCGGCCGTGGCGCTGCGCGACGCCGCCCTGACCCGCGAAAGCCAGTCGGCCACCGGGCTTCCCGGCGGCATCGCCATCCCGCACTGCCGCAGCGGCGCGGTCAAGAAGCCGTCGCTCGCCTTCGCCCGCCTCGGCCGCAAGGTCGACTTCGGGGCGCCCGACGGCCCGGCCGATCTCGTCTTCCTCATCGCGGCCCCGGACGGCGCGGCCGCCGAGCACATGAAGCTGCTGTCGGCTCTCGCCCGAGCACTCGTCAGGCCCGAATTCCTGGACGCGCTGCGGTCGGCCGCCACGCCGGATGAGATTGTCGAGCTGGTGGGGGAGGTCATCGAACCGGCGCAGGCCCCCGTACCGGCCGCCGACACTCCGGCAAACGCTGTGTCCGAACCGGCCGCTCCGCAAGCGGATTCGGCACCGGAGTCGACGACGCCGCGGACCATCGTCGCGATCACCGCCTGCCCCACCGGCATCGCGCACACCTACATGGCGGCCGATTCCCTGGTCGCGGCCGGGAAGCGCGCCGGGATCACGGTGCGGGTGGAGACCCAAGGTTCCAGTGGCAGTACGCCTTTGAGCGCTGCGGAGATCGATCTCGCCGACGCGGTCATCTTCGCGACCGACGTCGGGGTCAAAGGCCGGGAACGCTTCGCGGGTAAGCCCGTCATCGAATCGGGCGTCAAGCGGGCCATCAACGAGCCCGATGCCATGGTCGCCGAGGCCCTCGAAGCCGCGAACGATCCCGGCGCTCGCGTCGTGTCCGGGGCCGCGAAGGCCGAGACGGGTTCCGCCGCACCGGATTCCGGTTCGCTCGGCTGGGGTACGCGACTCCGCCAGATCCTGCTGACCGGCGTCAGCTACATGATTCCGTTCGTCGCGGCGGGCGGCCTGCTCATCGCGCTCGGCTTCCTGCTCGGCGGCTACGAGATCGCGGGCACCGCCAAGACCATCGTGCTCGACAACTCCCTGACCGATCTGCCCGCGGGCGGTCTGGCGACCTACCTGGGCGCGGTGCTGTTCCAGATCGGTTCGCTCGCCTTCAGCTTCCTGGTCCCGGCGCTGGCCGGATACATCGCCTACGCCATTGCCGACCGGCCCGGTCTCGCACCGGGTTTCACCGCCGGTGCGGTCGCGGTCTTCGTCGGCGCGGGCTTCCTGGGTGGCCTGGTCGGCGGTCTCATCGCCGGTTTCGCCGCGCTGTGGATCGCCAAACTCGGTGTCCCGCAATGGGCGCGCGGCCTCATGCCGGTGGTGGTGATCCCGCTGTTCGCGTCGCTGATCGTCGGCGTGATCATGTTCGTGCTGCTCGGCAAGCCGCTCGCGGCCATCACCAGCGGACTCACCCACTGGCTCAACAGCCTCTCGGGCACCTCGGCCATCCTGCTCGGCATCATCCTGGGCCTCATGATGTGCTTCGACCTGGGCGGGCCGGTCAACAAGGCCGCCTACTCGTTCGCCGTCGCCGGGCTCAATGTCAATGACACCGCCTCGCTGAAGATCATGGCCGCGGTCATGGCGGCGGGCATGGTGCCGCCGCTGGCCATGGCGCTCGCGACCACCCTGCGTCCCAAGCTGTTCACCACCGCCGAACGCGAAAACGGCAAGGCCGCATGGCTGCTCGGCGCCTCGTTCATCTCCGAGGGCGCCATCCCGTTCGCGGCCGCCGACCCGCTGCGCGTCATCCCCTCCATGATGGCGGGCGGCGCCGTCACCGGCGCCCTGGTCATGGCCTTCGGCACCACCCTCAGCGCTCCCCACGGCGGCATCTTCGTCTTCTTCGCCGTCGGCGGCATCGCCGGATTCCTCATCGCCCTCGCGGCCGGCACCGTCATCGGCGCCGTATGCGTCACCGCCGCAAAGCAACTCCGCAAGACCCCGGTCACCACCGAAACCCCCGCGGCGCTCGCCGCCGCGTAACCACCCCTCCCACAAAGAAGGAGTCGATCATGCCCAGCAAGACCGTCACAGTCGGTTCGTCCGTCGGCCTCCACGCCCGCCCGGCCGCCATCATCGCTGAAACCGCCGCGGCCGCAGGCGTTCCCGTCACCCTCTCGCTGGTCGGCGGCGCCCCCGTGAACGCGGCCTCCGGCCTCATGATCATGACCTTGGGTGCGACCCAGGGCACCGAGGTCATCGTCACCAGCGATGATCAGGCCACCCTCGACAAGATCGCCGACCTGGTCAGCTCCGACCTCGACGCTTGAGGGGGTGTAGGGGCTTGCCCCCACTTGGGGTGTGGGGAATCCCCACCTTCCCCCCAAACAACTTGGGCCGCACGACCCTTAGGTCGTACGGCCCAATTCAGTGTCTGAGCGTCAGCTCAGGCGCTCGATGATCATCGCCATGCCCTGGCCGCCGCCGACGCACATAGTCTCGAGACCGAACTGCTTGTCGTGGGTCTGGAGGTTGTTGATCAGGGTCGCGGTGATGCGGGCACCGGTCATGCCGAACGGGTGGCCGAGGGCGATCGCGCCACCGGACACGTTCAACTTGTCCTCGTCCATGTTCAGCTCACGGGCGGAACCCAGCACCTGAACGGCGAAGGCCTCGTTGATCTCGTACAGGTCGAGATCGTTGATGGTCATACCCGCGTTCTTCAGGGTGTTGCGCACGGCCTGGATCGGGCCGAGGCCCATGATCTCCGGCGACAGACCCGAGACGCCGGTGGCCACGATGCGGGCCAGCGGGGTCAGACCCAGCTCGCGAGCCTTGGTGTCGGACATGACGACCAGCGCCGCCGCACCGTCGTTCAGCGGACAGGCGTTACCGGCGGTGATGGTGCCGTCCGGACGGAAGACCGGCTTCAGCTGCGAGATCTTCTCGTAGGTGGTGCCGGCGCGCGGCCCGTCGTCGGTGGTGACGATGGTGCCGTCGGGCAGGGTCACCGGGGTGATCTCCCGCTCGAAGAAGCCGGACTTGATGGCCTCCTCCGCGCGGTTCTGCGAGCGCACGCCCCAGCGGTCCTGGTCCTCGCGGGAGATGCCGGTGTAGGTGGCGACGTTCTCCGCGGTCTGGCCCATGGCGATGTAGACGTCCGGGAGGATGTCGTTCTCGCGCGGGTCGGTCCAGGTGGCGTTGGACTCGGCGGTGGCCTTGGTGCGGGCCTCGGCCTCGGCGAACTTCAGGTTGTGGGTGTCGGGCCAGCCGTCGGCGGTGCCCTTCGGGAAGCGCGAGACGGTCTCCACACCGGCGGAGATGTACACGTCGCCCTCGCCGGCCTTGATGGCGTGGAAGGCCATCCGGGTGGTCTGCAGCGACGACGAGCAGTAGCGGTTGACGGTGACGCCGGGCAGGTAGTCGTAGCCGAGCTGGACGGCCACGGCGCGCGCCATGTTGAAGCCGCCCTCACCGGCGGGCTGGCCGCAGCCCAGGTGCAGGTCGTCGATGTCGGAGACGGCGAGCGAGGGCACCTTGTCGAGGGCGGCCTGCACCATCTGCGCGGCGAGGTCGTCCGGGCGCATGCTCACCAGAGAACCCTTGCCAGCGCGGCCGATGGGCGAGCGGGCGTACGAAACGATGACGGCCTCAGCCATGAGGACTCCTTTTTTGCTGGGGTGATCCTCTTCGAATTTACGACGGGCCTGTGGCGTGACGAACATCCGGTATGCCGGAATCCCAACCACTGAGCTGTGGGATATCGCTCACTCACAATGTGCGCGAGTCAGCCCGGCACGTCGAAGGCGCTCTGCGCGGGGATGTTCGGCATGTCGGTGTAGACGGTGACGACGATGTGGCCGGGCCCGGTGTCCTGGAACAGCGCATAGTGCTCGCTGCCGTAGAAACCCGCAAGGATCGGAACTCGAAGTTCGCCCGCGGCACCGGTGTTCATGTTCCGCCAGGCGACGGTGGCCACCGTTTCGCACATCGGGGCGAAGCTGTACTCGCCCGGATCGAAGCCGCCGACCGGCAGCGCCTGGACGTTGATGATCGCGCGCCCAGGCCACTTCGGATCGGTGTCGGCCCAGGAGCGGATATTGCCGCCGCAGGCGACGGCATCGTGGTACATGCTCGGGACCTGCGGAAATTCCACGGTCGCGGCGTTCGCGGGAACGGCGGCGACGATCATGGTCGCGGTGCCGAGGGGGAGTAGTAGGGAGGCGGCGGGCAAGCTCGGCGGCATCCTCATGGGCCGATGGTAATTTCCGGCAATCGTGATATGTCCGACGTGCGCGAAGGCGCGTGTCACCTTTCTGCAACGATGAGGGGTATGCGCATCGCTAACCATGTCGTCGATCTGATCGGAAACACCCCGCTCGTTCGGTTGAACTCCGTGGTGGGTCCGAACTCGGGACTGGTGGCGGCGAAGGTCGAGTACCTGAACCCGGGCGGCAGCTCGAAGGACCGCATCGCCGTCAAGATGATCGACGCCGCAGAGAAGGAAGGGCTGCTCAAGCCCGGCGGGACGATCGTCGAACCGACCTCCGGCAATACCGGTGTGGGCCTCGCCCTGGTCGCGCAGCAGCGCGGCTACAAGTGCGTGTTCGTCTGCCCGGACAAGGTCAGTGAGGACAAGCGGAACGTGCTGCGCGCCTACGGCGCCGAGGTCGTGGTCTGCCCGACCGCGGTCGCGCCGGAGGATCCGGACAGCTACTACAACGTCTCCGACCGCCTGGTCCGCGAGATCCCGGGCGCGTGGAAGCCGAACCAGTACTCCAACCCGGGCGGCCCCGAATCCCATTACGAGACCACCGGTCCCGAGATCTGGCGCGACACCGAGGGCAAGATCACCCACTTCGTGGCGGGCGTCGGCACCGGCGGCACCATCACCGGCACCGGCCGCTACCTCAAGGAAGTCTCCGGCGGCAAGGTCAAGATCATCGGCGCGGATCCGGAGGGCTCGGTCTACTCCGGCGGCACCGGCCGCCCGTACCTGGTCGAGGGTGTCGGCGAGGACTTCTGGCCCTCGGCCTACGACCCGGCCATCCCGGACGAGATCATCGCCGTCTCCGACGCGGACTCCTTCGAGATGACCCGCCGCCTGGCCCGCGAGGAGGGCCTGCTGGTCGGCGGCTCCTGCGGTATGGCCGTGGTCGCGGCGCTCAAGGTCGCCGAGCGCGATCCGGATGCCGTGGTCGTGGTGCTGCTGCCCGACGGCGGCCGCGGCTACCTGTCGAAGATCTTCAACGACCAGTGGATGAGCTCCTACGGCTTCCTGCGCTCGCGCCTGGACGGCAAGACCGACGAGGTCCATGTCGGAGAGGTGTTGCGCGGCAAGTCCGGTGAGCTGCCGGACCTGGTGCACACCCACCCGCAGGAGACCCTGCGCGACGCCATCGAGATCCTGCACGAGTACGGCGTCTCGCAGATGCCGGTCGTCGGCGCGGAGCCGCCGGTGATGGCGGGCGAGGTCGCCGGGTCGGTCAACGAGCGCGATCTGCTCTCGGCCGTCTTCGAGGGCCGCGCCAAGCTCACCGATCCGGTCTCCAAGCACATGAGCCCGGCCTTCCCGCTCATCGGCGCGGGCGAGCCGGTCTCCGCCGCCACCAAGTTGCTGGAATCCACCGACGCCCTGATGGTCGTCGAGGACGGCAAGCCGGTCGGTGTCATCACCCGTCACGACCTGCTGGGTCACCTGAGCACGGGCGTGCTGGCGTAGATCACAGCGGCGATCCGGGCGGATAACTGCGCTGTTACTGGCTGTTCACGAGGGTCGAGCATGATCGGCTCGTATGAAGCCGAGACAGCTGGTCGCCTGGGTCGCACTGTCGGCCGCCGTGCTGCTGGGCGCGGCGCTGCTGGATCGGATCGGATTTCCCGCGCCGCAGATGATTCTGGCGATCGTGGTGGGTGCGGGCCTGGCGCTGGCCGGGCGGCTGCCCGCACCGCTGCCGCGCGAGGTGAATCTGGGCGTACAGGGCATGCTCGGCGTGCTGATGGGCAGCTATCTGCAGGTGTCGCTGCTGACCTCGATCGGATGGAGCCTGCTGCCGGTGCTCGCGGTCACCGCGGCCACGGTGGTCGTGAGCGTCGGCATCGCAATGGTTTTCGCGCGCGCCACCAAGGTCGAACTGCCGACGGCGACGCTGGGGATGCTGGCCGGCGGCGCGGCGGCGGTGGTCGCGGCGGCCGATGAGCTCGACGCCGATCCGCGGCGGGTGGCGTTCATGCAATACCTGCGGGTGGCGCTGGTCGCGGTGAGCGCGCCCGCGATCGCCGCCCTGCTCGACAAGGAGGAGGGGATCTCCTACGGCCCGGCCACTCTCGGCGGCTCGGTCACCGATCCCTCACTGCCGTACTGGATGATCGTCGGGCGCGGTGATCAGCTGGCCGGGCTGTCGATCGCGGTTGTGCTGTGCCTCATCGGAATTCGCGTCGGCCGGTGGCTGCGGCTGCCGAACGCGGCGCTGCTCGGTCCGATGCTGCTCGCCGCGGTGGTGACCGCGCTCGGCATCAGTCACGGCTACGCGCCGACGCACCTGTTCAAGGATCTGCTGTTCGTACTCATCGGATTCGAGGTCGGCACCCGCTTCACCCGCGAAGTGGTCCGGGAGATGGCCCGGATGATCCCGGCGATGACCGCCGCCATGCTGGGGCTGTCCGCGATCGTCGCCGCGCTCGCGTTCGGGCTGGCCTACCTGGTGGATCTGGAACTGTCGGATCTGTACCTGGCGACCACGCCCGGTGGCATCAACGCCGTGCTCGCGACCGCCGACAAGATGAACGCCGACCTGCCGCTCATCACCAGCGTGCAGACCATCCGCCTGCTGGTCATGATGGCCCTGCTGCCGTTGCTCATCTCGCGCATCCGGAGATACGAAACCAGCCGCCCCGCACCGATCGCGTTGCGGGGCAGCTGATTACCCCTCGTCACGCGCTGATGGCGGTGATGATCTTGGCGGTGTCGCAATAGGTCCGCAGTCTGGTGACCTGACCGGACGCGTCGAAGCTCCACAGGTGCAGGTTCTGGTCGATGACCCGGTTGCCGTTGGGCAGCACGGCGTCGATCTCGATCTCGGCCACCACCTGCCCGGTGGATCCGATGATGTCGATCACCTTGAACTCCTGGAACTTCCACTCCGACAGTTGCGCGAAGAATTCGGAGACCTCCCGCGGGCCGCGCCGGGGCTGCAGCGTCGGCGCCCCGGCGAGCTGGGCGGAATTGTCCGGCCAGTCGGCATCCCAGGAGACGTCGTCGGAGAGTCGATCGAGAATCGCTGCGATGTCACCGGTTTCGAAGGCGCGGTACATGGCGGCGACGGTGTCGGCGTGAGTGGGGTTGGCGGAAGGGGACATTGGGATGCTCCTGGGTGCTACGACCGATTGGGTGTGTCAATGGTCGTTCCGCCCGCACCCCGCTCACATCGGTCGATCGACCTATCCCGCTAACCCGGCAGCAGGCCGTTCTCCATGGCGAAGACCGCGGCCCCGGCGCGGGTGCGATAGCCGCACTTGTCATAGATGTGGGCCAGGTGGTGGCCCACGGTGCGTTCGGAGACAACGAGTTCCGCCGCGATCTGGCGATTGGACAGGCCGCGTGCGGCCAGGCGCAGCACGTCGACCTCGCGTTCGGTGAGGCCGCACGGGTACTCGGTGCGCGGTGGGCGCAGACCTGCGGCCTCCACCACGGCCGCGCAGGCGTCCCGGTCCAGGCGGCCCGCCGCGGCCTCCGCGGACAGGTGGGCGGCGGCCTCGGCTGGCTTGTGCGCGGGCCGGTGCGGCCGCTCCTCGGTCATGGCGGCGAAAACGTCCGCGGCGGCGAGCAGCCGCGCGGAGGGAGAGAGGTCGTGCACGCGCACGCCGCGGTGGTAGCCGGTGCCGTCGAGCCGCTCGTGATGGCCCGCGGCCACCTCGGCCAGATCGGTGAGGCTGGGGCAGCGGCGCAGCACGCGTTCGGTCCAATAGCTGTGCAGCCGAATGCGTTCCCAGTCGCCGGGCCCGACCGGACCCGGGTGATCCCAGATCGAGCTGGACACCGCGGCCCGGCCGATATCGTGCAGCAGCGCGGCCGCGCGCAGGCTGGCCCGATCGGTGGCCGACAGTCCCGCGAGTTCGCCTGCCGCATCGGATAATTCGGCCACGTGCGCCGAATGCCCAAGCAGGTAGCGGCCTTTCAGGTCGACGACGACGGCCAGCGCCCGGCACAGGTGGTCGCGGTCCTCGGGCCGGATGACGGTGGGCAGCCCGGGTTCCGCGCTCACCACCGCGGCCAGCAGATCCGGCTGCTCCAGCACTCCCCAGATGGCGTCCGGATCCGCGGCGAAGACCGCCACCAGATCGGGATCCAGATGCCCGCCCGCGCGGCGGCGCAGCTCGGCCAGGCTGGCACCGCGATCGCGGCCGCGGAAGGCGAGCACGGCCTGCTCGGCCAGATGCAGGATCCGGCCCGGCAGCGAGAGCTCGTCGCCGGAGCGCCGATCCGGGGCGCCCAGCCCGTCCCAGCGCTCCTTGACCTCGGTGAGTGCCCGTACGGCCGCCTCGGGCAGCCCCAGCCGCGGTCCCAGCGCCCGGCTGACCTCGCACACCGAGCGGACCGCGAACGGCGCGCCGGCGGGTGATTCGGTGGCATAGCGGCGGGCCAGCGCGACCTGGCTGCCCGGCGCCCAGTCCCCGAAGGTGTTCAGCTGGGCGGCGAAGACGCCCGGATCGCCCGGATCGAGGGTGTGGAAGGCCCGCTGGAAGGCGATGTCGTCGACGTAGGCCTCGGCGTTCTCCGAGGCCCGGCTGGTGCAGCCGACGGCCCCGAGCAGGGCGGCGTGGAAGACCACCCGGCGATCGGCCTCGTCCAGGCCCAGCCGCGCGGCGACCGAGTCGGCCACCAGGCATACCGCGAGGCCCTTCTCGAATGGCATTCCGGTGGCCAGATCGGTGGTGAGCGAGAGGGCCGCCAATACCTCGGTGACCCGGATAGATGCCATGGTCAGCACCCTAATCCGGGGTTCGTTACACCGCAGGTCTTTACCTCGCGTGACAAATGTGACGAATGTGATTTGAGTAAACAATTGTGAATTGCTGAAGTGTTACTCGAGGAATGCGAAACGCCGATGAATGGTGCGGAAATCGGGCAAATAAACGTATATCGCGATCTTGGGGCTAAATTTCTCTGTGATCTGAAACACTTTGTGTTTCGAATTGAATGACCAGGTCAGCGCTTGTATTAATGCAGGTCCCGGAGTTGCCACACGGGTCAGTTCACCGTTCGTTCATCTTTGGTTCAGACTGTGTTAACAATGCGCAATCAAGCTGTGACCTTGTCGGAAACAGACCACAAGTCTGGATGGCGCAAGGAGATGTGAACACATATGCGGAACGTAGACACCACCTCGGTGTGATGAGGCTCGGCGGCCGGGAGGCCGCGAACGTCTCCGCTGCTCTCCATGCAGTACGCCAATTCCATTGACCCGTAACGGGTTTCACAACAGCAACCACAACAGCCCGCAGTGCGCAGGTGAGCGTCGTGAGACGCCCGCGTGGTAATGCGCTGCCTTCTTCAGGCCCGCGAGCCCGAAACCGAACAGGAATCCAAATTCGCCATGCCCACGAATGTTATGACTGCTCTCAGTGACCCTGCTAGACGTAGCAAGGTGGTAGCCGCCGCTCGTACGGCCGGCGCCGCCGCCCTCGCCCTCGGGGTCTTCGGCTCCATCATCACCGCCGCCGGCGCCGCCAACGGCGACGACGTCAAGCCGGTCTCGCTGCAGGCCACCCTGGCCGCCGCCGCTCCGGCCGCGCCGGGTGTGAAGGCCGCTCCGGCCAACGAGCAGCCCGCCCCGGCCCCCGCTCCGGCCGCCGCGGCCCCGGCGCCCATGCCCGCGCCGGCTCCGGCCCCGGCCTACGCGAACAACCTCGACGGCTGGATCCGTCAGGCGCTGGACATCATGGCCCAGAAGGGCATCCCGGGCAGCTACGACGGCATTCTGCGCAACATCCTGCGCGAATCCAGTGGCAACCCGCAGGCGATCAACCTGTACGACTCGAACGCGGCCATGGGCATCCCGTCCAAGGGCCTGCTCCAGGTGATCGACCCGACCTTCAACGCCTACCACGTGGAAGGCACCTCGACCGATATCTGGGATCCGGTCGCCAACATCGTGGCCGCCTGCAACTACGCGGCCCACCGGTACGGCTCGATGGACAACGTCTCGAGCGCCTACTGAGGACTCTCGGTCGCGTGCCGGGGCTCCCGGCGCCGAACGAGTAACGCGAGCGCCGATGAAGCCGCTTGATGTATGACGGCGATGGCCTGCCTGATGAGGGGTGGGCCATCGCCGCATTTGTATCTGTGGCTAATCCGGAGCATCCGATTTGGCAACACTTTCGCAAACAGTCGGATTCGAAGATCAACTAGGCGTATAACGACCCCTTGGGGCAGTTTCCGGCACCCGGCCGGGACGGATAGCGAAGGGCAGGGGTCATGCACACTGCGGTATTGGCTATCGATATCCAGAAGGGGCTTTCGGACGCGTGGAGTTCCGTCGCGACCTGGGTGCCGAAGTTTGTCGGGTTCCTGGTGATTCTGGTCATCGGGTGGTTCGTGGCCAAGGTGGTGGCTCGGCTGGTGACGCGGGTCCTGAACCGGGTGGGGTTCGATCGGCTCGTCGAGCGCGGGGGGATCAAGGAGATGCTCGCGCGTGGGCGGTATGACGCGACGGGGATCATCTCGAAGCTGGCGTACTACGCGATATTGCTGATCACTCTGCAGCTCGGGTTCGGGGTGTTCGGGCCTAATCCGGTGTCCACCATGCTGAACGGGATCGTGGCTTGGCTGCCGCGGTTGGCGGTGGGGATCGTCATCGTGTGTATCGCGGGGGCGATCGCGCGGGTGGTGCAGGACATGGTGTCGAACATGTTGAGTGGGCTGGAATACGGTCGGATGCTGGGACGTGTTGCGGCCGTGTTCATTTGGGGGATCGGGATTATCGCGGCGTTGAATCAGATCGGGGTGGGGACTTCGGTGACCATGCCGATTCTGATTACCGTGCTGGCGACCATCGCGGGTGTGCTCATCGTGGGGTTCGGCGGTGGGTTGGTTCGGCCGATGCAGCAGCGGTGGGAGGGGTGGCTGGATGCCATCGAGGGGGAGATGCCTGAGGTGAAGGGGCATGCGCAGGCTTATCAGCGGGCGCGGGAGGATGCGGCTCGGCAGCGGCAGGCGCAGGAGGCCATGATGGCGCAGCGGGCGGCGATGGGGCAGCCGATGATGGCCGGGCAGGGCCAGATGCCTCCGGGCAAGTGGCGGGAGCCCGAAGGCGGTCAGATGGGTTACGGGGCACCGGGATACGGACCGCAGGGTGGATACGGCCAGATGCCGCCGCAGGGCGGACAGATGCCGCAGCAGCCGATGCCTCCCGGTCAGCACCCTTCGCGTCCTGGCGGGCCGCGGCCCGGTGAACAGGATCCGGGCAACCAGGGCGGAATGATCTAGGCGGGGCGGGAGAGGGCGCAGATGGCGGCTAGGCGGAGGTGGAGCCAGTCGGCGTCTTGCCAGTCGAGGAGGGACATGGGGAAGTCGGCCTCGGCGTCTCGGAGGTCTTCGAGGATGCCTCGGGCGTAGCCTGCCAGCAGGACGCTGGTGGGGACCTGGCTGGAGTTCTCGACGCCCATGTCGAGGATGTCGCGGATGGCGGCGGCGTGCTGGTCGATCGCCGCGCTGACACCGGGGAAGATCGCCGCGGCTTCCGCGGCGGGGGCTCCGTGGGTGCGCTGCAGGCGGTTCAGGGTCTTGCGCGCTGAGACGACGAGCAACGCGGAGCCGGGCACAAACACCCGGTGATGCTAACCCTCGACCGGTGCCCGGCGGATCCGCTGTGACATATCACGCAATTGTCGGAAGTGCTGGTCAGCGGAAGGCTTTCGACCCTGTGAGGGCCTCGCCGAGGACCAGTTGGTGGACCTCCGCGGTGCCCTCGTAGGTCAGGACCGATTCCAGATTGTTGGCGTGCCGCAATACGGGGTACTCGAGGGTGATTCCGTTCGCGCCGAGGATGGTCCGGCATTCGCGGGCGATCTTGATGGCCTCGCGGGTGCTGTTCAGCTTGCCCGCGCTGATCTGCTCGTTGCTGATCTCATGGCGGTCTTTCAATCGCCCCAGGTGCACCGCCAGCAACTGGCCCTTGCCGAGTTCCAGTGCCATGTCGGCCAGCTTGGCCTGGGTGAGCTGGTAGGCCGCCAGCGGCTTGTCGAAGACCTCGCGGGTGCGGGCGTAATCGATTGCGGCGGAAAGACAGTCGCGGGCCGCACCGAGGGCGCCGAAGATGATGCCGAAGCGCGCCTCGGACAGGCAGCCCAGCGGGGCGGCGAGGCCGCGGGCCTCGGGCAGCTGGGCGTCGGCGGGCAGGCGCACGCCATCCAGAGACAGTTCGGCCGTGATCGAGGCGCGCAGCGACAGCTTGTGCTTCATCTCCCGTGCGCTGAATCCCGGTGTGTCCGTGGGCACCACGAAGCCGCGGATCACGTCCCGCTCACCCTCCCGGGATTGCGCCCACACGATCGCCACATCCGCGACGGACCCGTTGGTGATCCACATCTTCGACCCGTCGAGCACCCAGTCGTCGCCATCGCGCCGCGCCCGGGTCCGCATCCCACCCGGATTCGATCCGAAGTCCGGCTCGGTCAACCCGAAGCATCCGATCACCCGCCCGGCCGCCATCTCCGGCAGCCACCGCAGCTTCTGCTCCTCGGACCCGTACTTGTGGATCGCCGTCATCGCCAGCGACCCCTGTACCGAAACCATGCTCCGCACACCCGAATCCACCGCCTCGAGCTCCAAACAGGCCAGCCCGTACGCGGTCGCCGAGGTTCCGGCGCACCCATAACCCTCGAGATGCATCCCCAGCAGTCCGAGCTTCCCCAGCTCCGGAGCCAGTTCCCGGGCGGGGAACGTGCCCGCCTCGAACCACTCCGCCACGTGCGGCCGCAACCGTTCCCCGGCGAACGCGCGCACGGTGTCCCGGATCGCGCGCTCTTCTTCATTGAGCAGGGAGTCGATGGCGAAGAGCTCGTCTACGGTGACCATTGGCCCACCATAGCTCTGCGATGGACGCTGGGGAGTGCTGCCGCAAACCCCGGGGCGGGGACGTCGCGGCGGTGTCCCTAGGCTGTTCGCATGAGCGATCAGCTGGGTTTCTCCACACGGGCGGTGCACGCCGGGTTCGATCCGGACCCTCAGACCGGTGCGGTGAACGTGCCGATCTACGCGAGTTCGACGTTCGCCCAGGACGGGGTGGGCGGGATGCGCGGCGGGTACGAGTACGCGCGCACCGGGAATCCGACCCGGACCGCGCTGGAGGCGAACCTCGCGGCGCTCGAATCCGGTACCTACGGGCGGGCTTTCGCCTCGGGTATGGCGGCCACCGACTGTGCGATCCGGGCGAATCTGCGGCCCGGCGACCACATGGTGATTCCGAACGACGCGTACGGCGGCACGTTCCGGCTCATCGACAAGGTGTTCACCCAGTGGGGGATCGAGTACTCGGTCGCGCCCGTCTCGGATGTGGACGCGGTGGCGGCGGCCATGCGGCCGAACACCAAGCTGGTGTGGGTCGAGACGCCGACCAACCCGCTGCTGAACATCGGCGATATCGCGGCGCTGGCCGAGGTGGCGCACGCCGGTGGCGCGAAGCTGGTGGTGGACAACACCTTCGCCTCGCCCTACCTGCAGCAGCCGCTGCTGCTGGGCGCGGACATCGTGCTGCACTCGACCACCAAGTACCTGGGCGGACACTCCGATGTGGTGGGCGGCGCGCTCATCACCAATGACCAGGAGCTGGACACCAAGTTCGCGTTTCTGCAGAACGGCGCGGGCGCGGTTCCGGGCCCGACGGATGCCTTCCTCACCATGCGCGGCATCAAGACGCTGGCCCTGCGCATGGACCGGCACTGCGACAATGCCGAGACCATCGCCGAGTTCCTCGCGAACCACCCGAAGATCGCGCAGGTCATCTACCCGGGCCTGCCCGAGCACCCGGGCCACACCGTCGCCCAGAAGCAGATGCGCCGCTTCGGCGGCATGATCTCGGTCCGGGTCCACGGCGGCAAGGAAGCGGCGCTCGACTTCTGCTCGAAGACCAAGATCTTCACCCTGGCCGAATCCCTCGGCGGCGTGGAGTCGCTCATCGAGCACCCGGGCGCCATGACTCACGCCTCCACCGCGGGCTCCGCCCTCGAGGTCCCGGCCGACCTGGTCCGCCTCTCGGTCGGCGTCGAGGACATCAGCGACCTGCTGGCAGACGTCGAGCGGGCGCTGGCCTGACCGGCTGAAACACGAAGCGCCGCACCAAGGAATTGGTGCGGCGCTTCGTCGTTCGCGACCGGTTGGTCCCTGTCAAGCATTTCGGCCCCGATCCGTCTGGACCGGGGCCGCTGCGTTGACGGGGTCCTGACTAGCTGTGGTACGGCTCCGCCGATACCAGCGTCACCTTCATGACGTTGCCGTTGGGCAGCTGGTATTCGCGGGTCTCGCCGACCTTGGCGTTGATGAGCGCCCCACCCAACGGGGAGTTGGGGGAGTAGGTCTCGAGGTCGGCGCTGCCGAGGCCCTCTTCGCGGGTGGCGATGAGGAAGGTTTCGGTGTCGGATTCGTCGCCGTCGTAGTAGACCTTGACGACCGAGCCGGGCAGGGCGACACCGGACTTGGTCGGCGCGACGCCGACCTTGGCATTGTTCAGCAGTTCCTGCAGCTGGCGGATGCGCGCCTCCTGCTGGCCCTGCTCCTCACGCGCCGCGTGGTAACCGCCGTTCTCCTTGAGGTCACCCTCTTCACGGCGTTCGTTGATTTCGGCCGCGATGACAGGACGGTTGGCGATGAGCGCGTCGAGCTCGCTCTTGAGCCTCTCGTGCGACTCCGGGGTCAGCCAAGTCACGGTCTCAGTCATCTCGATCACTCCCTAGTAGTTGTCCCCGGCAAGCCGGGATTCCCTGATGCCCGCTACCGTGGCCATCCGAAGACGGGCACGACAGCAGTGGACAGCCAGAGCGATCCCTGGGGAGAGTCCCGACAGCGCCGGCCGTCAATGCAGCAAACACGGCTCCGAACTCCGGAACCGTGTATCGCGTCATTTTAGCACGATTCGGAAAGGCGCAGGTAGAAGCGTCAAAGCGGGTCGTGTACCGGACTTTTCACCCGGCGCGCAGATATGCCGGCACCTTCTCGGTGCATCCGTACACATTGCCCGCGCCGGCCCGGCGGGTGGTCTTGATCTCGGTGACCACGCGGACGGTGCCGGAGTCGGAGCCGGGGACCAGCACCTCGCGGCGGCCGACCTCGTCGGTGTCGCCGTCCATGGCGCGCACGAAGCAGACGACGGGGGTGCCCGGATCCTTGCGCGTCACCTTGAAATCCACACTGACCGTGGAGTCGTCGACGATCGTGTAGCCGAGGCGCTCCGGTTCGATGTCCTGCGGGCCGTAGGTCCGATACCCCAGGTAGGCGACCCCGAGACCGGCGAGAATGACGACCGCTCCGAGCGCGTAGGGCAGCCAGCGGCGGGTCTTCCGAGGCGCGATCCCGTACCGGTCGGCCGGTCTTTCACTCATTTCGGGGACGCTCCCGGGGGGTAGGTCGGAACAAACAACGATCGGATGGAACTATAGGGAATGCATATCTGACGCCCGTGCCTGGACTCGGCTGAATAGCTACGAGGTGAAAAACGTGATCGGTGAGGTGAACGAGAAGTGAGTGGTCTTCGCCTCATGGCGGTGCACGCGCATCCGGACGACGAATCCAGCAAGGGCGCGGCCACCACCGCCCGCTACGCCGCCGAAGGCAATGACGTGCTGGTCGTCACCCTCACCGGCGGAGAACGCGGCGACATCCTCAATCCCGCCATGGACACCCCCGGCGTCAAGGACCGCATCACCGAGGTCCGCCGCGAGGAGATGGCCGCCGCCGCCGAGGCGCTGGGCGTGCGCCAGACCTGGCTCGGATTCGTGGATTCCGGTCTGCCCGAAGGGGATCCGCTGCCGCCGCTGCCCGAGGGCAGCTTCGCGCTGGTCCCGCTGGAAGAGGCGACCGAGGCGCTGGTGCGCGTGGTGCGCGAATTCCGGCCGCACGTGATGACCACCTATGACGAGATGGGCGGCTACCCGCACCCCGATCACATCATGTGCCACAAGGTTTCGGTCGCGGCCTTCGAAGCGGCGGGCGATCCGGACAAGTTCCCGGACGCGGGCGAACCGTGGCAGCCGCTGAAGCTGTACTACAACCACGGCTTCAGCCTCACCCGCCTCGAGGTCTTCGCCGACGAGTACGAGCGCATCGGCGAACCGTTCCCCATGCAGGAGTGGATGGACCGCATGCGCAAGTACGCCGCCGAGCGCGGCGACATCATGGGCCGGGTCACCACCCAGGTCGAATGCGCCAAGTACTTCCCGCAGCGGGACGACGCCCTGCGCGCCCACGCCACCCAGATCGACCCCAACGGCGCGTTCTTCGCGGTGCCGACGGAGATGCAGCAGCGGCTGTGGCCCACCGAGGAATTCGAGCTGGCCAAGACCCGCGTCAAGACCGCGATTCCGGAGACCGACCTGTTCGCGGGCATCGACGACGTAGACACCGAGGACAGCGACCGATGACTTTGATGCTGCTCGCCCAGGGCACCAATTCGCCCACCGGACCCGAGTTCGGCAAGGCCTCGCCGCTGGGTCTGGTCATCGTGCTGGTGCTGCTGGCGGGCACCATCCTGCTGGTTCGCAATATGAACAAGCACATCAAGAACCTGCCCGCCGAGTTCTCCCCGGAGCATCCGGAACCGGATCAGGAGGCGGACGAGGGCACCGAACACGGCGTCGCCGCGCGGGACGACGATGACGACGCCGAGCCGCGCAGCGAGTCCAAACCGGAAGCCACCAACGGCACCGCCTGACTCCCTTGGCATTCCACGACCCCGGCCACCATGACCGGGGTCGTGTCGTTTCCGGGGGCGGAACAAATGCCCGCCGCGCGAAGTTTCCGAGCATGAGAACGAAACGAGTCGAAAAGGAATCGTCATGCCGAGCCCGGAGATGCAGGAGTTCATCGAGCTTTTCGTGCAGCAGCGGGCGGCCCGGCCCGCGACCCGGCCGTCGATCGAGGAACTACGGGCCAATTTCCTGCCTGCTGCGAAGCGCTACGACATTCCCGAAGATGTTCGGGTGACCGAGGTTTCGCACGCGGGCGTGCCCGCACACTGGGTGGACGCGCCGGGTGTGGCGGCGGATCGCGTCCTCGTCTACGTGCACGGCGGCGGCTTCTCGATCGGCTCGCTGGCCAGCCACGGCGAGTTCGCGGCGCGGCTGGGCCGGGCGGCCGGGGTGCGGGTGCTGTTCCCGGAATACCGGCTGGTGCCCGAGCATCCGTTCCCCGCGGCCCTGGAGGATGTCCGGGCGCTGTGGCGGTGGCTGCGCAAGGAGCAGGGCGTGCCCGCGAGTTCGATTGCCCTGGCCGGTGATTCGGCGGGCGGCGACCTGATCACGGCGTTGCAGCTGGAGCTGCGCGACGCGGGTGCGGCGCTGCCCGCGGCAGCGGTGCTGATCTCCCCGGTGCTGGATCTGACCGCTTCCGGCGCCTCGGTGACCGAGCGCGACGGGCAGGACGTGATCTTCAATCCGGACATGCTCAGGGGCATCTACGCCGGATATCTGTCCGGCGCCGATCCTCGGAATCCCGCCGCCTCACCGCTTTTCGGTGACTTCACCGGTCTGCCGCCGCAGCTGATCCAGGTCGGGACCGCCGAGCTGATCCTCAGCGATTCGGAGCGCTTTGCGGTGGCCGCGCAGGCCGCGGGGGTCGATGTGACGCTGAATGTCGGTGCGGGACTGCCGCACGCCTACCCGCTGATGCGCGATACCCCCGAGGCGGCCGCGGCCACCGAGGAGATCGCGGCCTTCCTGCGCAAGCACCTCGCCTGAGGGTCAGCCGAGCGTCGGCGTGTCGTAGAGGGTGAAACCACCCTTGCCGTCCATGTCCACGCCGACGAAGCGATCGGCGTGGAACGGGTTGTTGGCCAGCAGCCGGACGACCGTGTTGTCCGGATCGATGATGTCGAGCGCCGCGCCGTACTCACCGCGGTCGAACACCTCGCTGCGGGTGTACTCCAGCTCGTCGGCGCGGGCGGCGAAGGCGTGCAGTTCGTCCACCGACTCCACCTCCAGCGCGAACACATCGAAGCCCGCGAGATCCGGCTGCCCGGCGCAGTATTCGCGCTCGCGCACCGCGATGCCGAAGCCCGACGGGTGCATGAGTTGCGCGCCGCGCAGTTCGCCCTGCTCCCGGAATTCCCCGGCGAGCCGCAGATCCAGCAGGTCGCAGTAGAAGGCGACACTGCGCGCCAGATCGGTGACCGGCAGTTTGACGTGGCGGATGCGCATGGGTGGCAGGCTACAGCGCGATCCCGCCCGGCGTGGGCCGGGCGCGGGTATCAGTGACCGGTGAGGTGCAGGTAGACGGTGTCGAGCGGAACGTCGATCGCGAACCAGGCCGCGGGACGGTCGTCGTCGCGCGGGCACCAGGCGGTCGCGACGCACAGCCGGGCGATCTCGCCGTCGGCCAGGCCGGGCAGTTGCCAGGCGATGGCGGCCGGATCGCGGTAGCGCACACCGTATTCGGTGTGCGTGTCGTCCCCGTCGGCGGGCAGCACGTCGGCCCAGTCGGCGGGCAGCAGGCGGCCGTCGGCGGCCTGCATGGCCAGCAGTTCGGTGTCCGCGCCGCCGATCGACACCATGAAATGCTCGTTCTCGACGCTGACCGCGGCCAGGCATTCGGCGGAGTCGGGGCCGCCGTGCGCGCCGACGGGCAGGTCGGTCAGCTCGGCCCCGACCGTCAGCGCGGGCACCCCGGCGTGGGCCGTGACCTGCCAGATCCCGGCCCACATCGGGACCGGGGCGCCGCCGTCCCAGGCCGGCAGTTCGAGGCTGCCGATCAGCAGATCGACCGTCGCGGCGCGGCGCTGCCAGCGGTGCAGCTGCGCGCCGTTCGGCAAGCGCCACACGGTATCCGGCGCGCTCGGCAGCTGCTCGTCGCCGAGCGCGACCGAGAACCCCACGATGCCGAGGGGCGTGTCGATCACGGCGGGGCGGGGGTCCGCCCGATCCAGGTGGTCGGTGGGAAGCATGGGTCAATCATGCGCGCCGCGGTGGGCGGCCGTGCGGGCCGGTGCGGTGGCGTTGCGAATGGTCTGCTGGTATACGGGAATTCGGCTTGGCGGACACGAAGTGACAGGGGCATCGGTGATGCGGCTCGATCCGGGAGCGGATTTCGCTGGATTCAGGATCGAGCGGGTCCTCGGGGCGGGCGGTATGGGGGTGGTGTACCTGGCCCGGCATCCGCGCCTGGACCGGGATGTCGCGTTGAAGGTGTTCGGCGGGATGGCCATCGGCACGGCCCTGCCGCTCGATTCCAAGGGGCGGGCGCGCTTCGATCGGGAGGCCGCGCTCGCGGCCCGGCTCGAGCATCCCGACATCGTGCCGATCTACGACCGCAGCGCGCCGGAGGACGAAATCCCGTGGCTCTGCATGCGATACATCGACGGCGGTGATGTCACCGCGCTGATGGAACGGGCGGGCGGACGGCTCGACGCGCACGCCGCGGTGCGGTTGATCGCCGACGCGGGCAGCGCGCTGGACTACGCGCACCGCCAGGGCGTCGTGCATCGCGATGTGAAACCGGCGAACATCCTGGTGGACCAGTCGGATCGGGAGACCGGGCGCGCGGTGCTCACCGATTTCGGGATCGCGCGCGCCTTCGACGACACCCTGACCCTCACCGGCACCACCGCGACCGTCGCCTACGCCGCACCGGAGCGCTTCGGCGAGACGCCCGCCGACCATCGGGCCGACATCTACTCGCTGGGCTGCGCGTTCTTCGAAATCCTCACGGGCAGAGTGCCGTTCCCGCGTTCGGATCAGGCCGCCGTCATCTCGGCCCACCTCACCGCGCCGCCGCCGCGGCCCTCGGAACTGTGGCCGGACCTGCCGCCGGGCTTGGACGAGGTCATCGCGACGGCCATGGCCAAGGACCCCGATGACCGCTACCCCGACTGCGCCGCCTTCGCGGCGGCCGCGCGGGCCGCGCTCGACACACCGCGGCCGGCCGATGCCGGATCACCGCGGAATGTCCACGCGGAAAAGACGATTCGCTCGGCGCACCCGCCGAGAGTGCGGGCCGCGCGGGCGCAGCTCGCCGCCGATCGCCGCGGATTGCGGGAGCGGGTACCGGATTTCGTCATCCTGCTGGCCGGATTGCTGTCGATCATCGGCGCGGTGCTGTCCTCGGTAGGCCTGCTGGCGCCGTTCGTTCGATACAACGAGGTCGATCAGAACGTGGATTACGTTATCTACCAGGGGCATTACTTCATGTGGTGCCTCGTGATCGCCGGGTGGATCACCGGATCCTCGGCGGGGTTGCGGACGCTGCTTCCCGGGTTGCCCCGGGAGGTCAGCGCCATGCTCATCGTCGGAACGGCCGCGGCGGGGGCGTGGAGCGTAGTCGTGCTGCTGCGGTTGAACCATGTGTGGACCCGCGACAGTTACGCGCTGGTCGGGGATGCGATTCGCGGTGCCTCGGGAGAAGAGTGTGCCGCCCTCGGCGCGGCGTCGCTGACCCTCGCCGGGGTCCTCGCGGCCACCGCGCTGATGCTCGGCGACACACCGGACATCGGGTTCCGGCTGCCCCGCGACCCCTCGTCGATCGTGACCCTGCTGCTGTCGCTGTCCGGTTGCGCGGCAGTGAGTTTCATCCGGCTGCCGGACCAGGACGTCTGGCACTTCCTCCGCAACGACTACGGCTGGCTGATGATCTCGGCCGCCGCGCTGGCGGCGCTGCCCGCCCTCACCGTGTTCCTGCGCCCGCACATCCTGTTCCGGTCCCTGACCGTGGGCTGGGCGCTCGGCGGCATGGCCATCGGCTTCTTCCTCTATTCCCAGGGACAGCATCTCGACGATTCCGGCGTGCCCGCGGGTTCCAATTCGGCGACCACCGCCGCCATCGCCTTCGCGGCCACCCTGGTCGGCCTGCTCGTCGTCAATACCGTGGCGCTGGCCAAGTCCGGACACTGACGGACCTACCGGTGTGTCCGGGCGGGCATCGTCTGCCCGGCCACCAGTGCCACGAGGGTGACGGCGAATCCCACGGTCTGCCAACCGGTCAGGGACTCGTTCAGGAACAGGAAGCCGATGGCGGTCGCGACCAGCGGGTTGGCGGCCGAGAGCAGTGAGACCGAGGTCGGAGCCAGGCGCTGGATGCCGCGGAACCACAGGGTGTAGGCGATGACCGTGGCGAACAGGCCGATGTAGGCGAAGCCCAGGATGTTCGAGGCGGTCAGGGTGGCGGGCAGGCCCTCGATGGCCAGGGTGAGCGGTGCCAGCACCAGGCCGCCGATGGTCAGCTGCCAACCGGCCATGGTCAGCGGCGGGACCGGCGAACCCCACTTCTTGCCGAGCACGATGGCCAGGGCGACCAGGGAGATCGCGGCCAGCATGGCGGCCACGCCGACCGGATCGGGCATGGTGCTCGCGGTCATGGTCATCAGGCCCACGCCGCCGACCACCGCGACCGAGGCGAGCAGGACCGCGCGGGGCGTCCGGCTGCCGAGCAGTGGCAGGGCGAGACCGGCGACGATCAGCGGCTGCAGCGCGCCGAAGGTGGCGGCCAGGCCGCCGGGCAGGCGGTAGGCCGCGAAGAACATGAGGGGGAGGAACGCGCCGAAGTTGAGCATGGCGAGAACGGTTGTCTTCCAACACCATTCGCCGCGCGGGAGGGTGCGGGTGACGGCGAGCAGCACGAGTCCGGCGGGCAGGGCGCGCATGACGCCGGCCAGCAGCGGCCGGTCGGGCGGCAGCAGTTCGGAGGTGGCGGCGTAGACGGTGCCGAAGGCGGCGGGGGCGAGCGCGGTGAGGGCGATATCGCGGACGGAGCTCGGCACGCGGACGGGAGTGAGGGTGGTGTGTGCGGCGGCTGTGGGGTGTGCGATGGCGACCATGTGTCGCGGCTCCTCTTCATCAGGTAATCTCGATGTCGAGATAAAACCATCCGAACAATGTCGATGTCAACTCTCTCGACATCGAGATAAGGATCGATCGCATGGACAGCGTTGACCTGATCGTGGAGCTGTGGCGCGCGGAATCGCCCGATCTGGCCGATGACCTGTGGCCCGTCGGCATCGTCGGCCGCATCCAGCGCCTGGCCCGCGTCCTGGACAAGGCGCTCAAGGACTTCTACGCCGAGCACGACCTCGAGGTGTTCGAGTTCGATGTGCTCACCACGCTGCGCCGCTCGGGCCCGCCCTACGAGCTCACCGCGGGCGCGCTGCTGAAGTCGGCCATGGTCACCTCGAGCACGGTCACCAACCGCATCGACCGCATGGAGGCCAAGGGCCTGGTCGAACGCGTCCGCGACGACCGCGACCGCCGCTCGGTCCGCGTCCGCCTCACCGACCACGGCATGGAGGTCGTCGACCGCGTCTTCCGCCTGCACCTGGCCAACGAGGCCCGCATCCTGCCCGACTACGAACCCGCCGAATACGAGCACTTCACGGCCGAACTACGCCGTCTCAGCGAACATTTCGGCGATCAGCTCGACCGCGACACCGCCACGGGCACCGTTACCGGCGAAGTGACCACCAACGCCGCTTCGGATCGGTAGCGGCGCGCCGGTGCCTGGCCTGTTCGAGCCAGTCGGGCAATGGTTCTCGGGCGGCCAGCCAGGTGGGCGGTGGGCCGCCGGTGTGGGTCGCGACGATGCCGCCGACGATGGCGCTCGTGGTATCGGTATCGCCGCCCGCGGCCACGCAGGTGGCGATCGCGGCGCGGTAATCGGCGAGATGGGTTGCGGCGACCCACAAGCTGAAGGGGACGGTGTCCTGGGCGGTCACCCGGATGCCGGTGCCCAGTTCGGCGGCGGCCTGTTCGGCGGAGGCTCCGAGTAGTGCGCGGGCGCGGTGGATCAGGCTGGCCGTCTCGCTGCGGGGCAGGCGTTCGAGGACCGTGGTGATGAATTCGTCCGGGGCCGGGCGGATTCCGGTGAGGCGGGCCTGCGCGGCGGTGGCGGCGGCCAGGGCCACGGCGATCGCCCCGATGAGGCCCTCGAGATGGGCGTGGGTCACCTCGGCGGACCGGATCGCCTCCGCCACAACCCTTTCCGGGTCACCGGCGTAGAAGGCGCCCAGCGGCGCGACCCGCATGGCCGCGCCATTGCCGCACGAACCCTGGCCGCCGAAGGCGCCCGCGCTCACCTCCCGCCAGGGCGCGCCACCGCGGATACGGCCCAGCGAATCGACGGTCATGAAGCCGTAGTCGCGGCGCTGGTCGATGCGCTCGGCGAAGGCGGCGGCCAGCCGATCCTGGTCTATCGCACCGTGTTCGAGCAGTTCGGCGGCGACCGAGCAGGCCATCTCGGTGTCGTCGGTCCACTCCCAGCGGCCGGGTGGCAGCTCGCCGGTGTGGAGGTCGGTCAGCGGGCGGCGGAGCACCGGGAATTCGGCCCCGACCGCGTCACCCACGGACAGGCCGTTCAGTGCGTCGAGCATCAGGTCGGCATGCATCGAAAACGATGTTAACCACCGCACCCGACACGATTCGATCACGGTGCGAATGGTGCGAATTCGGCCGCCCGCAAGGATTTCGTAAAGATGTTGTCGGCGGTTCGGAGCGGGCCTAGCGTGTGGTTGTCGAACATCTGCGGTTCCGGGGGGTGGGGTTGATGGCGGCGGACGTGATCGGCAAATACGCGCGGGTTACGGCCGCTATCACGCCCGGCCATCTCGGCGAGGTCGTGATCGAGGTGCGGTTCGGGACCGAACGGTTCCTGGCCCGCGCCGCCGACAGTGAAGCGACGATTCCCAAGCATGCCCAGGTGCTGGTGACCGACAGTCTGGGTGGTCGCACTGTCGAAGTCGTTCCCGTGAAATGAAGGTGCATCGTGGACGTCCTGGTCTTTGTCGTGGTCGGGGCCGCAGTCCTTTTGCTGGCATTGCTGTTCACTCTGTTTCGTATGGCCTGGCGGGTCGCCGAACCCGATGAGGCGCTGATCATCTCGGGCTTCCGGGCCGGGACCGGGCCGGGCGGCTCGGGGGAGAGCATGGGGTTCCGCATCGTCACCGGGCGCGGCTGCCTGGTCGCCCCCGGGCTGACCAAGGTGCGGCGAATCTCGTTGGAGGCGCACGAATCCCAGATCGTGGTGCCGTGCGTGAGCCGCCAGAAGATCAATCTGGCGCTCACCGGGGTGGTGATGTACAAGGTCGGCGACGATTACGGCTCGATCGCCAATGCCGCCCGCCGCTTCCTGGACCGGCCCGCGGACGAGCTGGAGACCAAGGTGCAGAACGTCTTCATCGGTCACCTGCGCGCCATCGCGGGCTCGATGACCGTGGAGGACATGATCAGCGATCAGGACAAGTTCTCCGAACAGGTCCGCGACCGCTGCTCGCACGAGATGGAATCCTTCGGCCTGGTGATCGACTCGTTCCAGATCCAGTCTATTGCCAGCGAGTCGAATTACATTGCCAACCTGGCGGTTCCGCATCAGGTGGAGGTCGAGCAGCACGCCCGCATCGCGCGCGCCAAGGCCGAGCGCGAGGCCATCGCGCAGGAGCAGGCGGCCCAGGCGCAGGTGGCGCTCGCCGTCCGCGACACCCAGATCAAGAAGGCCGGATATCAGGCCGAGGTGGATCGGGCCACCAAGGAATCCCAGCAGCAGGGTCCGCTCGCCGAGGCGACCGCCCGCCAGGCGGTGGTCGAGGTCGCGACCCGGGTCGCGCAGTTGGAGGCGCAGCAGAAGGAGCAGCAGCTCCAGGTCGAGATCCGCAAGCCCGCCGACGCCGAGGCCTACCGGCAGACCACGCTCGCCACCGCGGGCCGCGACGCCCGCATCAGCCAGGCCGAGGCGGACGCGCAGGAGACCCGGCTGCGCGCGGAAGCCGCTGCGGCGCAGACGAAGATGCAGGCCATCGCCGAGGCCGAGGCCATCAAGGTGCGCGCGGCCGCGCAGGCCGAGGCGACCCGGCTCACCGGTCAGGCCGAGGCCGACGCCATTCAGGCGCGCGGGCTGGCCGAGGCCGAGGCGGTGCGCGCCCGCATGGCGGCCGAGGCGGCCGGCATCCAGCAGCGAGCCGAGGCGATGAGCAAGAACCAGGAGGCGGTGATCGCCCAGCAGGTCGCGGAGAATCTGCCGGAAATCGTTGCGGCGGCGGCCAAGCCGTTCGAGCACGTGGGGCAGTTCACCGTGCTCAATGGCGCGCAGGGTGTCACCTCGGCGCTGGCCGAGATCATCCAGCAGGCGGGCACGCTCACCTCGATGGCGCGTGAATCCCTGCTGCCCGCCCTGAAGGTCGAGCCCGCCTCCAACGGCGAGGCGAAGCTGTCCTCATAGCTCCGGTCGCGTGTGCGCCGCCGCCCATTCCTTGCTCCAGGTCAGGACGGCGGCGAGCACGGGTTCCAGCTTCGTCCCGATCGGTGTCAGGGCGTAGCGGATCTCGACCGGCCGGGCGACGGTGACCTGCCGCTCGACCACCTCCGCGGCCTCGAGCTCCTTGAGCCGCTGCGACAGCATCGCGTCGGTGATGCGCGGAATGCGTTCGCGCAGTTCGTTGAACCGGGCGGGGCCGGCCAGCAGATGCTGCAGGATCACGCCGGTCCAGCGCTTGCCGATCAGCTCGATCGCGGAATGGAAGTCCGGCTCGCTCATGCCCCCATCTTTACATGACGTAGTTACCATCACTCTTGATAGTGCACTATGAAATCTATAGTGTCGTCGATATGAGTCGGATAGAGATCGGGATCGCGTCGCTGAGCGATGTGCAACCGAGGACCGTGGACGGAACGCCACGCACCGTCGCGGAGCGGATCGAACAGATAGTGGAGCTCGGAGTGCTGGCCGATCGGCTGGGGCTGGACCACATCGGGGTTGGCGAGCATCACAACGAGGACTTCGCGGTGTCCTCGCCCGCTGTGGTGTTGGCCGCGATCGCTTCGCGTACCAAGCGAATTCGGCTGACCAGCTCGGTCACAACACTGGGGGCGCTGGACCCGGTTCGCGTCTACCAGGACTTCGCCACCCTGGATCTGCTGAGCGCGGGGCGGGCCGAGATCACTGCCGGGCGGAGCGCCTATCCGGAGCCGTTCACGCTCTTCGGCGCGGACATGGGTCGATATGACGAACTGTTCGCCGAGAAGCTGGACCTGTTGCTGCGGATCCGATCCGAGCCGACGATCACCTGGCGCGGGAAATTCCGGCCCGACCTGGACGACGCGGCCGTCACCCCGCGTGCGGTGCAGGATTCGCTACCGGTGTGGCTGGGTGTCGGCGGTACTCCCGCGAGTGCCGCTCGCGCCGGAAGGCTCGGGCTGCCAATGATTCTCGGCTACATCGGAGGCCCGTACGAACGACTGCTTCCGCTCGCCGAGATCTACCGCGAAGCGGGTGAGCAGTCCGGCCACGCGGATCGGCTCCGGCTGGGCGTCGCGCTCCACTACTTCGGTGCGCCGACCGAGGCCGCCGCCGCGGCGACCTACCCCTACTACTACGACTTCCTGCGCCCCAAACACCCCGGCGGCGGCGGATTCACCGTCACCCCGGCGCAATTCCAGCACGGCCTGCGGCCCGGCCAGCACCTCATGATCGGAACCAGCGAACAGGTCGCCGCCAAACTCGCCGAACTGCACGAGGTCCTGCGCTTCGACCGCGTCCAGGCGCTCGTGGACTGGGGTGGCCTGCCTCGGCAATGGGTCGAGGACTCCCTGCACCGCTTGGGTGAGGAGATCGCCCCGGCGCTGCGGCCGATGAGCGGGATCGCCTGTGGACGGGTGTGAATCGTCCCGGTAAGCCCGATTCATGACTCAATCGATCGGCCCGCTGCTTCCCGCGGATGAGGGTTTCAACCATCAGATCGCGGATACCTTCGGCACCGTCGCCAGCAATGATCTGTCCTGGACGGAGAAGGTGTGCGCCATGGCGGCGGCGCGGGATGGCAGTCTGCAGTTGGGATTCGGGCTCGGCAAGTACCTGAACCGCAATGTCATGGACGGGTACGCGGGGATCTCGCGCGGCGTCGAGCAGATCACCGTGCGCGGCAATCGCGAACTGCTGCCGGAACCGGATCGCACGGTCGTCGGGCCGGTGCGGTACGAGGTGGTCGAGGCGTTGAAGAGCATTCGATTCATCCTGGAGCCCAACGAGATTCAGCCGATCGCATTCGACTGGACCTTCACCGCGGAACTGCCGCCGCAACTGGAGGACCGGACGCATATGCGCACCGGCTACCGGGTGTCGGCCGATCTGGTGCGCTACCACCAGATCGGCGTCGCCTCGGGCTGGGTTGACATCGACGGCGAGCGCACCGAGATCACGCCGGACACTTGGGTTTCCACGCGTGATCACTCGTGGGGTGTGCGCTACGACGTCGGTCAGCCCCGCCCGGACGTGCAGGCGATGGAGCTGCCGCCGGAGGTGTCGTTCCGCATGATCTGGTCCCCGATCCTGCTGGAACGACCCGACGGCAGCCGCTACGGCATGCACCTGCACTACCAGATCATCGAGGTCACCGGCTATTCCTCCAAGACCGTCATGGGCGGCCTGCAATACCCGGACGGCCGCACCGTGCGCTGGCGCGACCTCACCCCGGAACTGCGCTTCCACAAGGACAATCGCCGACTGCTCGGCGGCCGCATCCACGCCACCGACGTCGAGGGTGTCACCCGCACCCTCGACATCGAGGTCGTCTCCGACACCGGCTTCCATCTCGGCGCGGGCCTCTACCACGGCTTCGACGGCCGCTACCACGGCGAATGGCAAGGCCCCGGAACGCATTTGGACGGCGAGCGCATAGCCGACTGCTCCACCTACGACAATGCCCGCCGGCTGCACCAGATCCGCGACACCGTCGTGCGTGTCACCGACCCGGTGGGCGGCGGCGTCGGCTACGGCAACTGCCAGCCCATCATCACCGGCGGCGACGCCGCGCTGGGCCTGAGCATGGACAGCAGCTTCATGTAGCTGTCGTCCGTCGAGTGTGAATGCTGTTGCGGTGGTTGGTCGCCGAGGTGCCGAACCAGCGGTGGCAGGCGCGGGAGAAGGCACTCTGTTCGCTGAAGCCCAGCAGGGTGGCGAGGCGGCCCAGGGGGAGGTCGGTGTCGCGAAGGTAGCGTTCGGCCTCGGTGCGGCGGGTCTCGTCGATGAGCTGGGTGAAGGTGATGCCCTCCTCGGCGAGGCGGCGTTGCAGGGTGCGGGGGTGGACGGCCAGCTGGGCGGCGATGAGGTGGCGGTCCACTGTGCCGGTGGGCAGGAGTTGCCGGATGAGTGCTCGGACCGGTCCGGTGATGCTGCGGCCGGGTGGCGGGGTGAGCGAGTCGAGGTAGGTCTCGACGACGGTGCGGACGGCGGTGTCGGCGGCCAGTGGGCGGAGGAGGTCCTCTGGGCGCATCAGGAAGCCGCTGAAGGGTTCGGCGAAACGCACTGGGCAGCCGAAGTATTCGCGATAGTCGTGTTCGGGTGCCAACGGGCGGTGGGGGAGATGCACCGAGATCGGGGTGTAGGTCCGGCCGATAATGGTCCGGGCCGTGCGCACCGCGATGCCGAGCGCGTGCTCGATGCTCTGCGGGTGCGGCGGCAATCCTTCGACGAGCACCCGGAATTCGCAGCGCACCGCGGAGGCTTCGGCGGGCCGTGTCATGCCCGCCGAGATCGCGGAGGTGTAGACGGCCAGATGCCGGCTCAGGGCCGCGAAGGCGGCGCCGGTGGTCGGTGCGGTGCGGGCCGCCGCGGCCAGCGGGCCGAGGATCTCGATGCCCTGGCGGGCGGCCAGCCGTCGCCCGAAATCAATGGTCCGGGTGGTTTCGGCGGCGGCTTCCAGGGCGGCCAGGACGGCTCGGAAACTCAGGAACGAGTCGTGGTCGCCGACCGCCGTGCGGGAGATCGCCATGGCGGACAGGAGCGTGTCGGGGTTCGCGCCCAGTTCGGTGACCAGTTCCGGATAGCCCTGTAGCGCGGTGCCGCGAATCAGCGCGATGTCCCCGTGAATCAAGAAGGTGTCTCCTGAAGTCAAGCCGAGCTCCGACCATGGCCCCAGTATGTAGCTAGATGTTCGCTAGATCGCGACATTCGCACCATTGTTCTTGCTGCGCTCGACAGTGAATCCAATCAGGAGGATGCGTGTTCAGCAGTTCGAAAGCCCGGCGGACCCGGGTGGTCATGGCGGTGGGACTGGTAGCCGCGCTCGCGGTGACGGCGGCCTGCTCGTCGAATTCCTCGGATTCGTCCTCGGCGACGAGTTCGTCGGCCGCGCCGTCCGCCGATGATCTGGCGGTGCAGGCCTACGTCTACAGCTATCCGCTGGTGACGATGGAGGTGACGCGGCGGCAGCAGACCAATGTGCCCGCCCCGGACCCGTCGCTGGGTGTCGCGCCGATGAATCAGCTTGCCCCGCTGAACTTCCTGCCCGACGCGAACTTCACCAAGGTCGTGCGGCCGAATGTCGACACGCTCTACGCGTCCATGCTCTTCGACGTGTCCAAGGAGCCGTTGATCGTCAGCGTGCCCGATATGCACGGGCGGTATCACCTGTTCCCGCTGCTGGACATGTGGACCAATGTCGATGCCGCGCCGGGCTCGCGCACGCTCGGCGCGAATGTGGGCGCTTACAAATTCGCGATCGTCGGCCCGAACTTCCACGGCGGTCTGCCCGAGGGTGTGCACGAATACCGGCTGCCCACCGACTCGGGCTGGATGCTCGGCCGCATCATGGTCGACGGTCCTGAGGACGTCCCGAATGTCGTCGCCATCCAGAAGGAGATGTCGATAGTCCCGCTCAGCGCGTACGGCACCGCCTACACGCCGCCGCAGACCAGCGAAACGCACCCGGACTGGCCGAAGGATGTGGAGGTCGCCAAGTACATTCACGACCTGACGCCCCAGCAGTACTGGGATCTGTACTACGACAGTCTTTCTCACAACCAGCCCCGTCCGGACGACAAGCCGTTCCTCGACAAGATGGCCACCATCGGCTGGACGCCGGACAAGAAACTCGACCTCGGCTCCCTGCCCGCCGCCGATCGCACCCGCTGGGAACAGGCATGGCCCAAGGCGCTTTCGCAGATCGAGGTCATCCCGGGCAAGGATGAGGTCAACGGCTGGAAAATCAACCGTAGCGGAATCGGCGACTACGGAACCGATTACGCCGGCCGCGCGTCCGTCGACTGGGTGGGTCTGGGCGCGAACCTGCCGCAGGACGCCATCTATCCCGCCACCACCGTCGACGCGAAGAACACCCAGCTGGATTCCGCGAACCCATACGTCCTGCACTTCGCCGCCGACCAGATCCCGCCCGTACAGGGTTTCTGGTCGCTGACCATGTACAACGATCGCGGCTTCTTCATCGACAACCCGATCAACCGCTACGCCGTGCGCGGCGAACACCTCACCAAGAACCCCGACGGCTCCGTGGACATCTACGTCCAGCGCGAAAACCCGGGTCCGGCAAAGGAATCCAACTGGCTTCCGGCCCCCGCGTCCGGCCCCTTCAACCTGCTGCTCCGCACCTATTGGCCGGGCCAGCCTGTTATCGACGGCACCTGGAACCCGCCCGCCGTCACCCGAACCACCTGACCCCCGGGGAGCCGTTCGGGCAGCTCACCTCTCCTGCCCGAACGGCCCGGGATTTTTCCGGACACGCTGAACCGCCGGGCCGGAATCCGCCGGTATCTCCGATAGCGTCGGGTCCGGTTCGTGCCACGGGGCTTTCCGGAGGAGGCGATGCGTCAGGTGCGGTGGCTTCCGGCGGTGATGCTGCCGTCGCTGCTCGTCAGCGCGCTGACGATCGGCCCGTCCGAGCTGGCCGAGGCCGGACCGGTGACGAATGCCGCGCAGATCCTCGCGCTCAATCTCGAGCAGGCCGGGGCGGTCGTCGCGCTGACCGCGGGCCGGTTTGTCGAGGACCAGGCCGGTCATGCCGTGGATGTCGTGGACGAGTCGGGGCGCTGGCTCGAGCGACTGCCATTGGCGCTGCGGGTCGACGATGAGACCCGCGCCCTGAAACTCGTGATCGACAGCGGCGGTAGACAATTGACGGCAAGCGTCGAGGGCGGACTGCGCGAGGGCGCGACCGTTGTCGCCGATCTGGTTCGACAGGGCGGTGTACTCGGTGACGCCTGCCTGGAGCGCGGACTGCCCGCCGCCGTCCTGCCCGCGCTGGTGGGCGCCATCACCGGCGCGTTGACCGGCGTGCTCGGCGGCCCGATGGGCATCGTGACCGGCGCCGCGCTGGGCGGACTCTCCGGCGCGTGGACCGGATTCACCAACGGCTGCACGCAGGGCGTGTTGGAGGCCGTCCAGCCCACCGGATTCGACGGTCGGCTGCCGGTCCATCGCCTACGCCAGATCGAGGCGATCTGAACCGCTAGTACCGCTGGCGGTAGTACTCCGGTGATTCGCCGAAGATGGATTTGAAGTCGCGGATGAGGTGGGCCTGGTCGGCGTAGCCGAGTTCGGCGGCGAGGGCCGACCAGCGGGGTTCCTCGCCGCGGGCCAGGCGTTCGGTCAGGTCGTGGAGGCGGTAGCGGCGGATCACCCATTTGGGCGGGACGCCCACGTGTTCGGCGAAGGCGCGTTGCAGGGTGCGGATATTCACGCCGAAGCGGTCGGCCAAGGTCGCGACGGTGGTGACGCCGGGGTCGCCGATGATCGCCCCCAGGGCGGCCTCGGCGATCGGCGCACCGTCCGGCTGCGGCCGGGCGGAGGCCGCCAGGCAGGCGCGGAGGTAGTCCTCGATCGCGGCGATGGTCGGTGCCTCCGGGGGAGCGGCCGGAAGGCATTGGGACGCAGCCAATTCCCGGTCGGTGATGGTGGTGAGCGGGGCGTCGAGGAAGGGGCGGAAACACGCCGGGCGGAAGGCGACGCCGATGACCTGGCCGTCGCCCGCCAGGACCCTGGTCTGATAGCGGGTGCGCACACCGTTCACGACGGCACCGCCGTCACCGAAGGTGAGATGCACATTGGGCAGCGGGACGATCAGCTGACGGTAAGGGGTTTCGTAGTGCCACTCGACCGTCCAGAAATGATCGACGTACGCCGCGAGATCGGGTGAGGGGGCGATGCGGTCGTGGCGTTGCGAACGCCGCCACGCACCGGCCAGCTCCCGGGAATCTCTCACCGCCGAACCGGATTCTGTCGCGTTTGTTCAATCCTCCGGCCCGGGGCGGTTGCTTGACTCGAAGGCATGAACCCCAGCGAACTTCCCGCCCGCGCCGCACAAACCATGGTCACCATTATCGACGCGATCAAGCCCGATCAGCTGGACGCTCCGACCCCCTGCCGGGAGTTCGACGTCCGCGCGCTGATCAGCCACCTGCTGCACTGGAGCCCCGTACTGGAAGGGGCCGGTAACAAGCAGCCCACGCCCGCCCCCGACGGCCCCGAGACCGGCCACACCCCCGACGACTGGCCTCGCGCCCTCGAATCGCGAGTCACCGCCACCGCGGCCGCCTGGAGCGTCCCCGAGGCGTGGACCGGTTCGGCCCCCTTCGACACCGGCGAACTCCCGGCCCACCTGGCGGGCGGCATGGTCCTCACCGAATTGGTCATCCACGGCTGGGATCTGGCGAAAGCCACCGCCCAACAACCGATCTGGGACCCGGACCTGCTCGCCTACCTCTACGAGGAGGTCACGAACACCGCCGAAACCGGCCGCCAAATGGGCATTTACGGCCCCGAAGTCCCCGTCCCCGCCGCCACTCCACCATCATCCTCGGTGTCGG